>NZ_CP114278.1:3002500-3120167 GCF_027105095.1 Brevundimonas vesicularis
TTTCGGTCCCGGCACCACCTACGACACCGGCAATCCCGGCCATCTGCTGAACGTCCGCCTGGACAATATGAGCGCCTTTCCCGACCAGCCCAGTCACCTCGCCGACTGGCTGGCCGAACAGCCGTCGTGGCGCGCCCAGGACGGCTTCATCACCCGCGGCGTCTATGGCGACTATCTTCAGGCCCTGCTGGACGAGGCGCTGGACGACGCCCCCGACCGCCTGACCCTGATCGGCGCCGAGGCGCAGTCCATCGATCGCCGGGACGACGGCTGGCGCATCGTGACCAGCGACGGAGAGGTTGCGGCCGATCAGGTCGTGCTGGCGCTGGGCAATCTGGAGCCCGCCTCGCCCCCTGGCGTCGAGGACGCGGTCCGCGCCTCCCCTGCCTATGTCGAAAACCCCTGGCGGTTCGATCCCCAGACCGCGCGCGACGCCCGCAATGTCCTGCTGATCGGGTCGGGCCTGACGATGGTGGATGCGGCCATCACCCTGCGCCGGCCCGGACGCCGCCTGACCGCCCTGTCGCGTCACGGCCTTTTGCCCCGCGCCCACGCGACCGTTCCGCCCACGCCCTATGTCGGCGCCTTTTTGGGCAGCCCGGCCGAAATCCTGCGTCAGATCCGGACCGCGACGGCCGAGGCGGATTGGCGCGCCGTGTTCGACCGCCTGCGCCATTCCGCGCGCGACATCTGGCGTGGCTGGTCGCGGGTCGAGCGCAGCCGCTTCCTGCGCCATCTGCGCCCGCTTTGGGACGTGCATCGCCACCGCCTGTCGCCCGGCCCGGCGCGCGACATCCATTCCATGCTTGCCGGCGGCGAGCTGACGATCCTGGCCGGCAAGCTGACCGAGCTGAAGGCGACCGACGTCATCGAGGTCTCGTGGCGTCCGCGCGGAAAGAAGCGCGCCATCAAGGAACGGTTCGATCTGGTCGTGAACTGCACCGGGCCGCTGGGCGTGATCTCCAAGAGCACCGAACCGATGATCCGCGACATCCTGGACAAGGGTTACGGTCGCCCCGATCCCCTAGGCCTGGGCCTGCAGGTCGATGACGAGGGCGGTCTGCTGGACGGCGCGGGCGCACCCGCGCGCGGTCTTCACGCCATCGGCCCCCTGACGCGCGGCGCCTTCTGGGAAATGACGGCCGTGCCCGACCTGCGCGGCCAGGCCCGCGATCTCGCCGCCCGTATCCTGTCGGACCGCTTGTAAGTCCAATCGGAAATCAGCCTGGGGACGTCATTCCGGGGCGTCCGAAGGACGAAGCCGGAACCCAGGAGGCGGGCATCAGGCGCTGGACGTGTTCAACAGCGCGACTGCTGCCCTGGGTTCCGGGTTCTTCGCTCCGCTCAGCCCCGGAATGACGAGCAGAGAGACCTCTCTTTTTGACCCTCGACCCGCCCCTAGACCGGAACAACCGACGCGTTTAGCCTTCACACCCGAAACGATCAGGGGCGATGACATGGGGGTAAAGACGGGCATCGGCCTGCTGGTCGCGATCCTGTCGCTGGGCCTGACCGCCTTTGCGCCTCAGAGCGTGTCGGACTATCGCCTCGCCTCCGCCGACAAGGTGCGCATCGACGTCTTCGGCGAGGCGGCGCTGGGCGGCGAGTTCGTGATCGACGCCAACGGCCGGATCGCCCTGCCCCTGATCGGCGAGGTCCAGGCTGCCGGCCTGACAGGCGCCCAGCTTCAGGACGCCGTCGCTCAAGCCTTGAGCCAGGGCTATCTGAACCAGCCGCGCGTCACCGCCCAGGTCCTGACCTATCGGCCGATCTACATCCTGCGCGAGGTCAATCGGCCGGGAGAATACCCCTATCTGCCGGACCTGACGGTGCTGAACGCCGTGGCGACGGCCCAAGGCTTCACCTATCGCGCCAACACGCGCCGCGTCTTCGTGCGTCGCGCCGGATCACGGGTCGAAGAGGCCCAGCCGCTGACCGCCGATGCGCGTGTTTCGCCCGGCGACACCCTTCGGATCGGCGAACGCTACTTCTGACCTGCCGTCAGATCGGCATCGCCATGATTTCCTTATAGGCGGAAATCACTTGGTCGCGGACCGAGATCACCGTTTCCAGGGACGCCTCAGCCGAACTCAGCGCCGTGACCACATCGATCAGATTGCCCTGGCCCTGAACCGAGCGGGTCATCTGGGTTTCGGCCGCGCGCGACTGCTGGGTCATGTCGGTCATGGCGTTCTTGACCAGGTCGGCGAAGCCGCCGTCCCCGACGCCGGGCGCTTGGGCGGCGGTCGGCATGGCGCCGCCCTGAACGGCGGCATAGGCCTTGGCGGCCATCATCGGATTCATGGCCTAGTCCTCAGCGTTTGATGATGTCGAGGGTGCGGCTGTCCATCGACCGCGCCGTCTCGATGACGTTCAGATTGGCCTCATAGGCGCGCTGCGCCTCGCGCATGTCCATCGCCTCGACCAGGGTGTCGACATTGGGCCGCATCACATAGCCCTGCGCATTCGCTGCAGGGTGCGACGGGTCATAGTCCATCTTGAAGTCGCCCTGGTCAGGCCGGACCTCGGCCAGGGTGACGCCGGTCGCCCCATCGACCTCGCGCGCCTGGAAGACCGGGATCTGGCGGCGATAAGGCTCGCCGCCCGGCGTGCGCGCCGTCGACTGGGCGTTGGCGATGTTCTCGGCGATCACGCGCATGCGCGACTGCTGCGCCTTCAGGGCCGAGGCCGCCACCGCCATGGCGCTGTTCGAAGGGGGGATGGGATCAGGCATGGGTCAGTCCTTCTCGGCCATCGGCTCAGGCGCCCGGCCGCTTGGCGGCCATGCGGATCATGGACATGGATTTCTGGTAGAAGCCGATGGCGGCGTCATAGGCCATGCGGCTCTCGGCCATCTTCAGCATCTGCTCTTCGACCACCACCGAGTTGCCGTCCAGCGTGGTCTCCGAATCGGGGGCCTTGGTCGGAGCGAACCGCACCGGCGAACCGGCCGGCGCGATATGGGCCGCATTGGTGCGCACCATCTGCAGCCCCCCGCCCGAGCGCATGGCGGCGGCGAAGTCGGTCGGCTGTTTCAGGTCGCGCCCGACGAAGCCCGGCGTATCGGCGTTGGCGACGTTCTCGGCGATGACCCGCTGGCGCGCGTCCAGCCAGCCCAGCCGGCCCTTGATCTGCCCCAGCAGCGGTATGTCGGCGACGCCCATGGCGGTCTCCCGTGCGACGCGAATGCGCGCGATGGGCAGAAAATGCCGCCTAGATGGTTAATAGGGGGTTATCTCAACGGGTCGTTAACCGTGGTGGTTAACATTCGCGGCCTGAGCGCGGACTGCGCGGGGCCTTTGCAGCGTCATGAATTTCCTCGATCTCGCCCGGGCGGTCTTCGGCCTGGCCTTCACCCTCGGCCTGATCGGGATCGCGGCCTGGGCTGCGCGCCGCTATGCGCCGCAAATCCTGGCCCGGTTGAATGCGGAGCGCGGCGAGCGCCGGCTTCAGGTCGTCGAGACCCTGGTGCTGGACCCCGCCCGTCGCCTCGTTCTGGTCCGCGTCGACGACGAGGAGCGGCTGATCCTGCTGGGCGAAGGCCGCGAACTGATCGAACCGCGTCAGCCCTCTCTCGGCAAAACAGGAGGCGGCCAGTGAAGCCCGCCGTCTTCGTCAAGCCGACCGGCGCCGAGCTGAAGCGTGCGGCCCTGCTGTCGCTGTTCACCACTCTTGTCTGCCTGGCCTGGCCTGTCGCGGCCCTGGCTCAGCAGGCGGCGCAAAGCGGCTCGGCCCTCAACATTGATCTGGGCACCGGCGCCGGCCTGACCCAGCGCGTGGTCCAGCTGGTCGGTCTGATGACCGTCCTGTCCTTGGCGCCGTCCATCGTCATCATGACCACCAGCTTCGTGCGGATCATCGTGGTGCTGTCGCTGCTGCGCACGGCGCTGGGCCTGCAACAGTCGCCGCCGAACGCCGTCCTAGTGTCTTTGTCGCTGTTCCTGAGCGCCATCGTCATGGCCCCGACCTGGCAGGACGCCTATGATTCGGGCATTCGTCCGCTGATGGATCAGCAGATCGAACTGCCCCAGGCCTTCGATCAGGCGTCCGAACCCGTAAAAACCTTCATGCTGGCCCAGGTGGACCGTGGGGACCTCGCCCTGTTCACCCGGCTGTCGAAGATCGACCCGCCCCAGAACGTCCAGGACCTGCCCCTGCGTGTGGTCACCCCGGCCTTCATGATCAGCGAGCTGAAGAAGGCGTTCGAAATCGGATTTCTCCTTTTCGTTCCGTTCCTTGTGATCGATCTGGTGGTGGCCAGCGTGCTGATGTCCATGGGCATGATGATGCTCCCTCCGGTGGTGGTCTCCCTCCCCTTCAAGTTGATCTTCTTCGTGCTGGTGGACGGCTGGCGATTGGTCGCCGGAAGCCTGGTCGAGAGCTTCCAGCGGGCGTCCGGTACCGGATAATCCCCCGCCCCATATGGCTTTAAGCGTCATCGGCGCTTGCAAAGCGTATGGAAATCCGTGTTGATCCCCCGGTCCTCGCTCGGAATCGGGCGACTAACACTGGAAACGCTTCTTATGACCACTCAAGCCGAACTGATCGCCGCCGTCGCCAAGGACGCTGGTGTTTCGCAGGCCGACGCCGGCAAGGTGCTGACCGCGATCGTCGAAAACATCCACTCGACCCTGAAGTCGGGCGGCGACATCCGCATCTCGAACCTGGGCGTCTTCGACACCGCCGACCGCGCTGAGCGCGAAGGCCGCAACCCGGCTACCGGCGCGACCATCAAGATCGCCGCCTCCAAGGCCGTGCGCTTCCGCGTCTCCAAGCCGCTGAAGGACGCCGTCAACGGCTAAGCCTTAGATCCTCCCCCGCATCGCGGGGGAGGGGGACCGCCGTAAGGCGGTGGAGGGGGCGACGGCATCACCGGTGCTGGGTCCGCCCCCTCCACCACTTCGTGGTCCCCCTCCCCCGTAAAGCACGGGGGAGGATTATGCTTCGACGGGCGGGGGTCGCGACGCGATCTCCGCCCGCTTCAATTTCAGGCGGCGCTCTTGGCGTCGGCTTCTTTTCTGAACGCCTGTTTGGCGCTGTTGACCCAGCCGACGAAGGTGTCGGCCTGGCTGGACAGATTGGCGAAGTCGCCCGTTCCCGCCACGCCCGATAGATTGTCATCCAGCGCGACCCGCAGCGCCGCCGCCGACCTCGCGCCGGGAACCATCGGCCCGAAGCGCCCGCTCAGCCGCTGCAACGCGGCCCGATCGCCCGCCAGCGAGTAGCCGACGCCCGCCCGGATCAGCCAGCTCTCCTCGGCCGGCGTCAGGGCCGTGGTCGCGGTCTTGTAGCGATCGCCCAGCCGCGCCTCATAGATCGGCGCCGCCTCGCCCCACTTCTGCTGCTTCCAGAAGATGTCGGCCCGCACCTCGCGCGCCGGGTTCGACTGATCCCGGTCCAGCACCTCCAGCGCATGGTCGAACCGGCCCAGATCCATCAGGGCGCGCGCCTCCAGCGCCCGGCGCTCGCTGTTCATCGCATTGGGCAGCAGGGTGGTGCGCGAGCCCCAGATGGCCTGCAACGCCTTCTCCGGCTGACGGTCCATCAGATAGACGGTAGCCAGATTGGTCGCGACCTGGGCCTTGGCCACCCCGTCCAGACGCTCATCCACCTGGTGCTTCAGCAGTTCGGCGGCCTGATCCAGCAGGTCCACGTCGATCAGCCGGCGCGACAGACGCCGCACCATCTCGTCGCCGTCCGCCCCGATCGGGGTCAGTTCGCGGAAGTCATAGAACAGCGCCAGCGCCTGCACCGGCTGCAAACCGTCCGCCGCCCCGTCCAGGAACAGGGCGCGGAAGGCGTTGGCCTGATCCGCCTGCACCTCGGCTGCGCCCGGCACGCCCGCCATCCGCTTGCCGGCCCCGCGCAGGGCGTCCAGCGCCTCGCGGTATCGCCCCTGCTGCAGATAGATGCCCGACAGTTTGCGCACGACCGCCATCTCGGTCGCATCCCCGCGCCAGCGCCATTTCAGCTGTTCCAGCTGGGCGGTCGCCTGATCCGGCGTGATCGCGCCCTTGTCCAGCTCCAGGCTGATGGCGCCCAGTTTCGCCGGCGTGGCGATCCCGTCCAGCGGCGCGCGCGCCACGGCCTTATAGACCGCCAGCGCCCGGCTCTTGTCGCCGTTCAGCTCGAACATCCGGGCCTGCACCAGCCGCGCGGTCAGTTGATCGACCGCTGGCGCATCCTGGCTGAACACATAGGCCAACAGCTGCTGGGCGGCGGCGAGATCATTCAACTGGATCGCGGCCATGGCGTGGGCCGCGCCGAACCGCGCGCGCCATTCCTTGGGGAAGCTGTCGATGGCGGGGGCGCCGGCGGCGAAGTTGCGACGCGCCCCCTCCCAGTCGCCCATTTCCGAGGCGATATAGCCCAGCCAGACCTTGGTCGCCGGATCGTTGGCCAGGGCGGCACCCGCGAAATCGACCTGTGCCTCCTCCAACCGCCCGACGCCGACGCGCGCCACGCCCCGCAGGCCGCGCACTTCGGGCTCGCCTTGCAGGTTGGGCGCCTTGGCGATCAGGGCGTTCAGCACCCCGATGGCCTCATAGTTCAGGCCCGACCCGACCAGGAACCGGGCGAGCGCCATCCGCGCCTCGATCGGCGCGCGCGGATTATCCGCCGCCGCGATCGTCTCCAGCCCGGCCGCATCCTGCAGCCGGCGATAGCGGTCCGAGAATCCCGCCTCGCCCGTTGCGGACCACGCCTCGTCGATCAGGGCCGGATAGGCCGCCCGCTTGGGTGCATCTGCATTGTGGTCGCCCGTCTCCAGCCCGGCCGCCGGCGACGACAAGGCCAGCCCCCTGGGTCGGCTCAGGGTCACCAGATCGCCCGCCGCCTCGATCTTCAGGTCGTCGGCCGACGTTTCGACCGCCAGGCCCTGCGCGGTCGGGATCAGGCTCAGATCGACCGTGCGCCGTCCGCCGGCGTAGCCCTTGCCGGGCGCCAGGGCCGTGACCGCCGCGAACCGGTCTCCGAGCAGCGGATCGGTCAGCCAGACCGCCTTGGTCGCCCCGGCCATCTGCGCCACCAGCACCGGCGCGCCGTCGTCGGACCGGCCGACCTCGACCCCGCCCGCCGCACCGTCCGGGCCGCCCAGGGTCACGGTCCAGGTCCCGCCCTGCCCCTGCGCCGAGACGCCCAACCCCTCGGGTTCGGCGATCCTCAGCGCCGTATAGCCCGGCCCGGCCGCCCACTGGGCGTTCTTGGCCGACCCCAGCGCCTTGGCGCCGGTCATATCCATGCGCGCGGCCGTATCGAACACGACCCACACCGCATCGCCCCGGCGGAAGACCGCCGCCCCCACCGGCGCGCCCCAGTCGAAGGTCAGGACGGTCTTGCCGCCGGCCGTCTCGGCCCGCACCGGCACCACGGCCCTGGTCGTCTGCGGCTTGGCGGCGTCCCCGCCTTCCGGCGCCTTGCCGGGCGCATAGAGGTTCAGCCAAACCGCCCCGTCCGCGACGCCCGAGCGCGCATCCGCGCCCTGTTCCAGCGTCAGGATCAGGTCCGTGCCGGCCGCGCCCCGGCTCGGCCGCGTCTCGACCGACTTCACCCCCGCCGGCGGATCGACCTTCAATCGCGAGACGTCGGGCGCGGCGGTGGTCCCCAGCCGGACGACGACCTTGTCGCCCTCGCGGCTGACGCGCGAGCGCACCCCGATCACGCCGCCGAACTCGACCCGCGTGAACTCGGCGTTGGCGCCGATATTGATGGACAGCGGATCGCGCGACCGGCCGACTTCCTGGGCCAGCGGCGCCATCGGCGCGAACACGACGGCGCCGGCCGTGGCGGCGGCCACGGTCGTCTTCAGGATGCGCTTTGTCGGCGAGGCCCCGGACATATCTCCCGACCCATGCCGCACAAGGCCTTTAATCGCGGTTAACCGCCGTTCACCGTGATGATGGATGGCGTTAGGACAACCGGTCCACGCGACAGCGCCGTTTTAAGCGCCCATAGTCGTCCCATGACCGATTATCCGCGCCTCAGCACCCTGAAGACCGGCCTGGCCTGTCGCTGCCCCCGCTGCGGCAAGGGTCCGCTGTTCAAGGGCTATCTGACGCTTCAGACGGAATGTCCCGCGTGCGGGCTCAGCTACGCCTTCGCCGATCCGGCGGACGGCCCGGCCTTCTTCGTCATGACGGCCGTCGGGGTGGTGGGGATGATCCTGCTGATGGTGTTCGACTTCACCGTCCACCCGCCGATCTGGGTGCATCTGGTCGTGACCCTGCCGATCCTGGTCGCCCTGTGCCTGGGGTGCCTTCGCCCCTTCAAGGCCTGGCTGGTCGCCGAACAATACGTCCACAAGGCCGCCCCGCCCGAGTTCTCCTCGAACGGCAAGCACGGGCCTTTCTAGGGTTCGATCACCGTCAGCTCGGGCCAGCGACCGCGCGCATTCTCGATGGTCCGGGTCCAGCCCTTGGCCAGCGGCCGGTTCGGATTGGGCCGGATCGTCAGGGTGAACACGTCCTCCAGCCCGAAAGGCGCGGCGACGCTGAGGCTGTCATCCACCTCCAGCCGCACTCCGACCGCAAAGGTCGGCGCCACGAACCGCTCCAGCGCCTCGTCGGTCGATCCCAGCGGCTCATAGGGTTCGCCGAACCGGTTCTGGAACCACAGGTGCACCCGCGCCTGGTTGCGGACCTCGACCTGGCTGCGGAACGGTTCGTCGAAGGCGGCGGCGACGCGTTTGATGACGACGTCTTCAGCCTCATAGGACAGGTCCGACGCGTCGAAATAGGCCAGGTCGTAGTCCTTGACCCCATAGCCCGGATGCCGCCCTGTCCTGGCGTTCCACACGGCTTGATAGACCGCTCCCGACACCAGTCGCCAATCGGGCAGGCCCAGCGCCCGGACGGTCGTCAGGACGTGCATCAGGCCAGCGTCCGCGCGCACGATGGCGGTCAGTTCCGCCTCCAGCTCGCTCATCCCCGCACCGGCCAGCCGTGATCTAGCGGCCCGTGCCCGCCGCCCAAGCCCGGCGCCCGGCGGATCGCCTCGCCGACATAGGCCCAGGCTTCGGCCACCGCGACCTCCAGCGGCCGCCCCATCGCCAGACCCGCCGCGCAGGCGCTCGCCAGGGTGCAGCCGGTGCCGTGGGTGTGGCGGGTGTCGATCCGTTCGGCCTCCAGCACCGTCTCGCCGTCTGCGGTCATCAGCAGGTCGATCACCGTCGGCCCCGATACATGGCCGCCCTTCATCAGCACCGCCCGCGCGCCCATGGTCAGCAGGGACTCGCCCGCCCGGCGCTGGCCGTCCAGATCATGCACCGCGAACCCCGTCAGGGCCTCGGCCTCGGGCGCATTGGGCGTCAGCAGGGCCGCGCGCGGGATCATCAGGCGCTTCACCGCCTCGACCGCTGCATCCGGCAACAGGGGATGGCCGCCCTTGGCCACCATGACCGGGTCGACCACCGCCGGGGCGGCCGCCTCGTCCAGCAGGGCCGCGACCGTCTCGACCACCTCGACCGAGCCCAGCATGCCGGTCTTGACCGCGTCGGTCCCGATGTCCTCCAGCACCGCCCGCGCCTGGGCTGCGATCAGATCCAGCGGCAGCGGATGGACGCCGTGAACCCCCAGGGTGTTCTGCACCGTGATGGCCGTGATGGCGGTGGCGGCGAACCCGCCCATCATCGTCACGGCCTTGATATCGGCCTGGATGCCCGCGCCGCCGCCGCTGTCCGACCCCGCCAGAATCAAGACGCGTCCTTGATGAAGCGCGCTCATGCCGCCGCTCCCGAAAACAGTTTCAACCCGACGATGCCCGCCACGATCAGCAGGATGCACACGGCCCTGACCGCCGTCGCCGGCTCGCCATAGACCAGGATGCCGACCACCGCCGCGCCCACCGCCCCGATGCCGGTCCAGACCGCATAGGCCGTGCCGATCGGCAGCTTCTGCGTGGCGACCCACAACAGAATCATGCTGCCCGCCAGCGCGACCAGAACCCCCAGCGAGGTCCACGGCCGGCTGACGCCCACGTTCTTGAGGCCCGAGGCCCACAGGACCTCCAGCAGACCGGCGACAACCAGCGTCGCCCACGGATTGATCGACATCACCCAGGACATGGCGACCAGATGGAACAGGCCGCGGTCCGGAGCAAGCCGCGATCAGCCGCCCAGCGGTCCCTTGAAGATGAAGAAGGCCCCAAGCGCGATGAAGGCGAAGCCGACCAGATGGTTCACCGTCAGCTTCTCGCCCAGATACAGGACCGAAAAGCCGGCGAAGACCAACAGGGTGATCACCTCCTGCATAGTCTTCAGTTCGGCCGGCGAATAGACCTGGATGCCGATCCGATTGGCCGGCACCGCCAGCCAGTATTCGAAGAAGGCGATGCCCCAGCTGGCCATGACCAGCAGCCACAGCGGCTTGTGATCGAACTTCAGATGGCCGTACCAGGCGAAGGTCATGAAGACGTTCGACAGGCACAACATGACGATGGGGGCGATGTAGGCGGTCAGGGGCATGAGGCAGATCAGGGCTGTTGCAGACCTGCCCTCTACACCGGCTGCGACCGTCCGTCGCGGGCCTTCAATCCGCCGCCGTCACCGCCGCCTGGACCTTCAGCGCCTGCACCGTCTCGCGCACATCGTGAACCCGCACCATCCGCGCCCCGCGCCGCGCGCCTTCCAGCGCCAGGGCCAGTGACCCGCCCAGCCGATCGGTTGCCGCGACCGCCGTCGCATCGATGGCCTGGATCGTGCGCTTGCGACTGGCGGCGTACAGCACCGGAAAGCCCAGATCGACCAGCGCGTCCAACCGCGCCGTCAGCGCCATGTTATGCGCCAGCGTCTTGCCGAACCCGATGCCGGGATCCAGCCAGATCCGCTCGCGCGCCACGCCCGCCGCCATCGCCGCCTCGGCCCGCCCGCGCAGATAGTCCCGCACTTCGACCACCACGTCGTCATAGCGCGGGTCCGCCTGCATCGTGCGGGGTTCGCCCTTCATGTGCATCAGCACGACGTCGCACCCCAGTTCGGCCGCGACCGCCGCACTCTCGGGCGCATGGCTCAGCGCCGTCACATCGTTCCACATCGTCGCCCCGGCCGCGACGGCGGCGCGCGCGACGGCGGGCTTCATCGTGTCGATGCTGATCGCCCCGCCCCACCGCGCGCGGACGCCGGCGATGACCGGCGCGACCCGGTCGATCTCCTCGGCCTCGCCCACCGGCTCGGCCCCCGGCCGGGTGCTCTCCCCGCCGATATCGAGCACATCGGCCCCGTCCACGACCAGCCGCATGGCCTGATCGATCGCGCCTTCGGTCGAGGCCCATCGCCCCCCGTCCGAGAAGCTGTCGGGCGTCACATTGACGATGCCCATCACCTGCGACAAGGCGGCCGTCCGCGCGGTTTGACTTTCATGGGCCATGGGACCAGCCTGTAGCCGTGATCGCGCATTTCGTCAGCCAGGCTCGACGCCTTTCCCACGCGGGACGCCTCGTCGCAGGCGACTGACCCGGAACGGCCGCGCGCCCTTCGCCCCGTTCCGGGCATTGATCTGAACCCCATTCCTTTTCGACGCCGCACGACGCCACGCGCGTGCGGCGTCCCATGCCGTCTGCGAGCCCGCCATGACCCAATCTACCCTGCCCGTCCGCCCCGACATCTTCCTCAGCGCACAGGACCACGACACTCTGTCGCGCCTGGTCGGCGACATGCCCGGCGACGGCGTGGCGGGAATGCTTCAGGAGGAACTGGAGCGCGCCGTCATCTGTGAACCGGGCGACCTTCCCAAGGGCGCCGTGCCCCTGAACCGTTGGCTGCACTATATCGACGGCCGCGCGTCCGATCCGCGCCGCATCCAGATCGTCCTGCCCAAGGATGCCGACATCGACGCGGGCAAGGTTTCGGTCCTGTCCCACGTCGGCGCGGGCCTGATCGGCCTGGTCGAAGGCCACACCATTTCCTGGAGCGACCCGTCCGGCGCCGAACGCAGCCTGACGCCGGTGATGATCGAGGACGCGGAAATGCTGCCCGCCTGATCCCCGGCGCCGCTCATGAAAAACCCGCCGGTAGATCGCTCTCCCGGCGGGCTTCTTCATTCCGAACTGAACGCCGGTTCAGTGGACCGTCGGCACGCTGGTGGCGGCCGGCGCGGCGACCGGGACCTCGATGTCCGTGCCGTCCGACACCGGCGTCACCGGCACCGAAACCGAAGGCCCGGCGTTGGGGAAGTTGTTCTCGTCGCGGTTCGGCGCGACGCCCTTCTCCAGCAGATCCTTGATCTCCTCGCCCGACAGGGTCTCGTATTCCAGCAGGGCCTGAGACAGTTTCTCGTGATCCTCGGCCTTGGTGGTCAGGATCGTGCGCGCCTCGTCCCAGCCCGAGGTCACCAGGCGACGGACCTCTTCGTCGATGGTGCGCGCCGTCTCTTCGGAGATGTTCTGGCTGCGGGCGACCGAGTGGCCCAGGAAGACCTCTTCCTGGTTCTCGCCGTAAGCCACCGTGCCCAGCTTGTCCGAGAAGCCCCAGCGGGTGACCATGGCCCGGGCCAGCTTGGTCGCCTGTTCGATGTCCGAGCTGGCGCCCGAGGTGATGTTCTCCGGCCCGAAGATCAGCTCCTCGGCGACGCGGCCGCCCGCCATGATGGCGATCCGGTCGATCATCTGCTGGTATTTCATCGAATAGCGGTCGCCTTCCGGCAGCTGCATCACCATGCCCAAAGCGCGGCCGCGGGGCACGATGGTCGCCTTGTGCACCGGGTCGGCCGCCTTGACGTTCATGGCGACGATGGCGTGGCCGGCCTCGTGATAGGCGGTCAGGCGCTTTTCTTCCTCGTTCATGGCCATGGAGCGACGCTCCGAGCCCATCAGCACCTTGTCCTTAGCGTCTTCGAAGTCGCGGTGGGTGACCATGCGACGGTCCTTGCGCGCCGCCGTCAGGGCCGCCTCGTTGACCAGGTTGGCCAGGTCGGCGCCCGAGAAGCCGGGCGTGCCGCGTGCGATGGTCTTGACGTTGACGTCGGCGGCCAAGGGCACGTCCTTCATGTGGACGCGCAGGATGCGTTCGCGGCCCGAGACATCGGGGTTCGGCACCACCACCTGACGGTCGAACCGGCCGGGACGCAGCAGGGCCGGGTCCAGCACGTCGGGACGGTTGGTCGCGGCGATCAGGATGATGTTCTCGGACGCCTCGAAACCGTCCATCTCGACCAGCAGCTGATTCAGCGTCTGTTCGCGCTCGTCATTGCCGCCGCCGAGACCCGCGCCGCGGTGGCGACCGACGGCGTCGATCTCGTCGATGAAGATTATGCAGGGCGCATTCTTCTTGGCCTGTTCGAACATGTCGCGCACACGGCTAGCGCCGACGCCGACGAACATCTCGACGAAGTCCGAACCCGAGATCGAGAAGAAGGGCACGCCCGCCTCGCCCGCGACCGCGCGCGCCAGCAGCGTCTTGCCGGTGCCGGGAGGGCCGACCAGCAGGGCGCCCTTGGGAATCTTGCCCCCCAGACGCTGGAACTTGCCCGGATCCTTCAGGAAGTCGACGACCTCCTGCAGCTCGTCCTTGGCCTCGTCCACGCCGGCGACGTCGTCGAAGGTCTTGCGTCCCTTGTGCTCGGTCAGCAGCTTGGCCTTGGACTTGCCGAAGCCCATGGCACCCTTCGCCCCGCCCTGCATCTGGCGCATGAAGAAGATCCACACCCCGATCAGCAGCGCGATGGGCAGAATGCCCAGCAGCAGGCTCATCCAGATCGACTGGCCGCCCGACTTGGCGTCGATCTCGACGTTGGCGGCCAGCATCTGGGCCACCAGCTGTTCGTTGGGATAGGTGGTCGTGGAGGTGAAGCGTTCGCCGTTCTTCAGCTCGCCGTTCACCTTGTCCAGGCGGATGGTCACCTGTTTGACCTCGCCCGCGTTCACGCGCTGCACCAGCTGGGAATAGCTGATGGC
Source organism: Brevundimonas vesicularis (assembly GCF_027105095.1). Classification (NCBI taxonomy): domain Bacteria; kingdom Pseudomonadati; phylum Pseudomonadota; class Alphaproteobacteria; order Caulobacterales; family Caulobacteraceae; genus Brevundimonas; species Brevundimonas vesicularis. The sequence goes on from NZ_CP114278.1 coordinate 3,016,385, forward strand.
CTCGGGCTTGCCGGCCGGCTGGCCCGTCACGCCGTTCATGGCGCCGCCCTGCGACAGCGCCGCATAGCCCGCCAGCAACGCCAGAATGATCACGCCGGTGATCGCCAGATTACGCAGGTTCATTGAGGTCCTCGGTCGTCCGCGACCCCGGTGGGATCGACGGTCTGGATGTGTCTGTCTGGGAAAATAGGGGCTTAATCAGCGTTACGCTATCGGGTGGCGGAAATCAGGTCGTCTTCGTGCGTCGTTTCGTCCAGCGCCAGCCTGAGCCGTTCCGCGACAAGGCCGCACCGTTCGACCCCCTCGCCTGCAAGAACCGGGGTCACAGCGTCGTCCCTGATCAACACAGGCCAGGCCCCGCGCGTCGCCGCCGGCAACCGATTGAGCTCGGCCCTGTCGGCGTCCGACAGGCTGGCCAACCGCCCCCGCGCCGGAACCACAGACCAGCCGGGATGATCGGCGCAGAAGACGAACCGGCCGTCCCACACCGCCTCGACGCCGGGCGTCAGCGCCAGCGGCGAAATGTCTCGTCTGCGCAGCTCGCCGGCCTCGCGCATCAGCCGCACCGCCAGCCCGACAGCCTCGATCCGCGTCCCGCACAGGGTCGCCGCGAAATCCTCACCCGCCTTCAACCGCGCCATCAGGGCGTCCAACCGCGCACCCCGAGGCGGCGTCGATCCGCCGCCGACGCAGACCAGGGCCGCCGCCAGCGCCCGCGCGCCCACGTCGCGGTCCACGCACGCCATGGACTCGCCCTCGACCGTCGGCCGCGCGCCGCCTTTCGCCGGCGGCTGATCGTCCGGTTGCGGCGCCGCGCCCTCGACCGTCGGCCGCGCGCCGCCTTTCGCCGGCGGCTGATCGTCCGGTTGCGGCGCCGCGCCCGCGAGAGCCTGCCGCGCCCGGCTGCGGCCGAACCGAGGATCGGCGTTGGCGGGGTCCTCGATCCAGTCGGCCCCCTGCGCCGCCAGCCAGTCCCGCAAGCCCGCCCGCCGCTCGCCCAGCAGCGGCCGCAACAGCATCAGACCTCGACCCTTGGGCCAGGCCGGCGACGGCGACCATTCGCGCACCCGTCCCAGCGTCGAGCCTTCGCTCCGCATCAGATCGGCCTCGGCGATGTCGTCGGCGGTGTGGGCGAACAGGACGACCGAGGCCCCCGCCTCGCGCGCCGCATCCGCGATCAGCCCATGCCGCGCCGCCCGAGCCGCCGCCGTCAGCCCGGTCGCGGGCTTGTCCCCGTCCCAGCTCAACCCGCGCCAGTCGGCCCCGGCGATCCGCGCCGCCCGGGTCGCAAAATCGGTCCAGCGGCCGCTGTCCGGATTCAGCCGATGATCGACGGTCAGGGCCAGCACCGAACGCCCGCGCGTCCGCGCCCAGTCCGTCGTCAGCCGCAACAGGGCGATGGAATCTCCGCCCCCCGACAGGGCCAGCGCCAGCGGCCGCCCTGTATCGCGCGTCAGTCGCGCATCCAGCCGCGAGAAGACCCGCGCCGTCAGATCGTCCCGAATCGCTGGGTTCGACGTCAGGCGCAGGAACCCGTCGTCTTCAACTGGGCCGCCCGCGCCTTTTGCGGGTCAGAGGCGGCGGGCGCATAGCGGCGCGTGAACTCCGCCAGGGCCGCGCACCCTTGCGGCTTCCTCTGCGTTGCGAACAGGGCGTCGGCCAGTTTCAGCGTCGTGTCCGCCGCCCAGCCGATGCGCGGCCAGTCCTTCAGCGCGGCGGCGTAATAGGGCACCGCCCCCGCCTTGTCGTTGGCCGCGACCCGCAGGTCGCCCAAGCGCGAGTTGGCCTCGCGCGACTGAGGCGTATCGGGCCAGGCCGCGATCACCGTCTCCAGCGCCCGCTCGCCGCGCGGCTTGTCGGTCGCCAACAGGGCCACCGCCGCCGCCAGGTCGCGCGTCGCATCGCCGGTCGGCGAGGTCGCCTCGATCGGCGCATTCAGCTCGGCCTGGGTCTCCAGCTTCTGCAACCGGCCCTCGGCGTCGGCCAGACGCGTCTTCAGCGTCTCGTTCTCGCGCGTGGCCTCGTCCAGCTGGAACGTCAGCCGTTCGTTGTCGCCGTTGATCCGGCGCACCGTGGCCTCCAGGTCGCCCAGGCGTCGGTCCATCAGGGCGAACTGCCCCTGCAGCGTCACAACCTCGGGGTCCGGCTCGACCAGTACGGGCTGGCCGGCGGCGTTTCTCTGGGTCAGGGCGCGCTCAAGCCGCCGCACATTGCGGTCCAGCTGGTCCAGGCGGCGATTGTCCCACTGGGTCCGCTCCATGATGTTGGGCTGGGCCTGCTGGGCGACCGCGCCACCTCCGATCAGGACAACCCCAAGGGCGGCGGCGGCGAGCAGGTGAACATGAGAGATCGAGAGCTTGGTCATGCGTCTAGCTTTCACCGATTTGGGGCCGCCGCAAGGCCGAGCTAGTGCCCCAGTCCCAGATAGATGATGGCCGTGACGAACAGGCCGACCACGATGTTGCAGAACACCAGAAGCGCGATCGTCCGCCACAGCGTCGAGAACCAGGACAATGAATAGGCGCCCTTCATCTGGGCGAACACATGAACGGGAACGGCCAACAGCCCCAGCGGAATGACGATGCCGCCCAGCCACCCGGCGATCGTCGCCGACACCACCATCAGCATCAGCAGCATGGCCATGAAAGTCAGCGAATACAGAACGAATACCCCGTGGTCGTACAGGGTGAAGCCGCGCTTCCACAGGAACAGCAGGGCCACGAACGGGATGGACAAGGGCACCAGCAGGAAGGCGAACTTGTACATCGTCTGCTGCAACTTGTAGACCGCCAGGTCCGGGTTCTGCAGCTTCTTCAGCACCGTGGCCACGACGCCGTGCCCCTCCTTCTCGGCGTCCTTGCCCATGACCTTGATCTTGGTCTCGCCGGCTTCTTCGGTCGCCATGTCCTTGATGCTGGCCTGCCAGCTGCCGGGCTTCAGACCGTCGGCGCGGCCGTCGCGCTGCTCGACCTCCAGCCGGGCCAGGGCCGCGCGGCGGTCGTCGACCAGCTTCTGTCCGGCGTTGATCGCCATCTGCATCGTCGGGTCCGGCTGGGCGCCGCTGTCGGCCCGCATCTGGACCAGGGCCTTTTCGGCCTCGGCTAGACCCACGCGCTGGGACGCGATCCGTTCGGCCAGGCCCCCACCGCCGGCCTTTGACTCGGGATGCGGCATGAAGCTGAGCGCGAAGAACATCACGAACAGGGTGAACAGGAAGATCGCCAGCGGCGAGACATAGCGCGTGCGTTTGCCCTCGACCCATTCGCGCGTCAGTCGGCCGGGGTTCAGCCACAGCAGCGGCAGGGTGCGCCAGATACGGGCGTCGAAATGCATGACCCCGTGCAGCAGCTCTTCGCCCAGATGCAGCAGGCTGCGATGGACATGGGTCGGCTGACCGCAGTTTGCGCAGAAGTTGCCGCTCGTTTCGGCCCCGCAGTCGGAACAGGCGCCGTGGGCATGATCCTCGCCGGCCTTGCCCGTCGGCTTTTCGATCGCGCCCGCCGCCAGACCGCTCGTGACGACCGCGCCCGCCCCTTCGATGTCCATTCGCTGATCCCCCGATCCCTGTGGCGACGTATCTGCCGCCCGCCCGGCGTCAGGACAAGCGCGGAAATGAAAAGAGGCGCCGACCCTGCGGCCGGCGCCTCCTTCAGATCAGCCGATCAGCCGGTCGTCAGCGCGGCGCGCCCGAGACGATGGCGGTGTGGGCGTTGCGGTTGCGGGCGAAGGCGTCCTCGTTCGAACCCTCCGCGATCGGCCGTTCCTTGCCGAAGCTGATCGTGTCGATCCGGCCGGCCGGAATGCCCCGGTTGATCAGATAGGTGCGCACCGATTCCGCACGGCGGGCGCCCAGCGCCAGATTGTATTCGCGCGTACCGCGTTCGTCGGCGTTGCCTTCGATGCGGACGGTCACCGACGGATAGCGTTGCAGCCACTGGGCCTGGGCGTCCAGACGCGGCATGGCTTCGGGACGGACCTCATAGGAATCCAGGTCGAAATAGATGCGGTCGCCGACGTTGACGACGAAGTCCTGTTCGGTGCCCGGCGCGGCCGAACCCATGTTTCCGCCGGTCACCGGGCCGGTGGGCGCGGTCGGATAGGCCGGACCCGTCGGTTGCGTCGTGCCGTCGTTCGGACCGGGCACGCCAGTCTCGACCGGGGGTTTTCGGGTGCAGGCGGCCATGGCGGCGACGGCGCAGCCGACCATCGCCAGTTTGAGAATGCGGGAAGTCTTCATGGGGTCGTCTCCTGACGTATCGTTTCTGGCAAGGGGCGGGCCTCAAGCTTGGCTTTACTGTCTGCCTCGGCCGATTTTTCGACGCTAGAGGCGATAACGCACAGTTGAGCTTTAAGGCTCCGACGGTGTCGGTGCGGCGTTTAGGCGGGGCAGCTGTCGGCGCCCTGGTTCACGCCCAGATTGCTCGGGCCACGGTCCAGCAGCGGCGACCAGGCCGGGTCGGTCCCGCGTCCGTTATAGCCCGCCTGCGACACCACGCGCCCCGACAGGTCCACGGTCCACAGACGCGTGTCGCCGCCCGGCGTCTGGCGCGCGAACATCACGTATCGGCCGTTCGGCGCCCAGTTCGGGCCTTCCTCGAAATAGCTGGACGACAGGATGCGCTCGCCCGAGCCGTCGGCGTTCATCACACCAGTCGAGAACCGGCCGCCGCCCTGTTTGGTGAAGGCGATCAGATTGCCGGTCGGGCTCCAGGACGGGGCCGTATAGATGCCGCCGCCGCGCGAGATGGGCCGCTGGCCCGATCCGTCCGACCGCATGACATACAGGCGCGCCGACCCCGAACGGTCCGAGGTGAAGACGATCTGGCTGCCGTCCGGGCTGAACGACGGCGAGGTGTCGATGCCCGGGTCGCTGGTCAGGCGCGTGATCTGGCGGCTGCGCAAATCCATCACATAGACGTCGGTATTGCCGCCCCGGATGATCGAAAACGCGATCTTGTTGCCGTCGTTGGAGAAGCGCGGCGCCAGCACCTGTCCGTCGAACTCGCCCAGGCTCTCGCGCCGGCCGGTCGTCAGATTATACAGGTAGATGCGGCTGTAATCCTTGCCCAGCGCCACATAGGTGATCTCGTCCGGCTGCGACAGCGAGAAGCGCGGCGACATGATCACCTCGTCCCCCTGCGTCAGATAGGTCGGGTTGAACCCGTCCTGATCGGCGATGGTCAGGCGGTTGATCCGGTTCAGCTGCGTGCCCTCCTCGGACACGAAGATCACGCGGGAATCGAAGAAGCCCGCCTCGCCGGTCATGCGCTGATAGATGACGTCGGAAATCTTGTGCGCGATCCGGCGCCATTGCTCCTGGGTCGCGGTGAACTGATAGCTGACCAGCTGGCACTGGCGATACGGGTCATACAGTCGGAAGCCCACGTCCAGCCGCCCGTCGCCGCGCGTCGTCACCCCGCCGTACAGCACCGCCTGCGCGCCGATCTGGGTCCACTGAGGGAAGTTCGGCGCATTGGCCAGGGTCAGGCCGGTCTCGATGAAGCTGGACGGGTTCAGCAGCTCGAAGAAGCCCGACCGCTTCAGATTGGCGCTGACCACATTGGAAATGTCCGACCCGTGCGTCCCGGCGAACGGCACAACCGCGATCTGAAGGGGACGCAGCACGCCCTGATCGATCTCGACCTCGACCGGCTGGTTCTGCTGAGGCGTCTGCGCCGCCGTCGTCAGAGGAGCCGCCATCGCGACAGCCGCCACGGAGGCCAGAAGAAGGTTCAGACGCATCAGATGCTCCCATAAGTCTCGAAGGATCGCCGCCCCTTATCGCCGGGCCGTTCGACTTTCGCCAGCTTCACGGGGAATAGGGCGACATTCGGGACGGGAGCGATCATTGATGCGTGATGCGTGATGCATTATCTTACAGCCATGCGCACTACACTCGCCATCGACGACGACGTGCTGAACGCCGCACGGGCCATCGCGGTTCAGACCCGAACCTCTGTGGGCGAAGTCATTTCCGATCTCGCGCGCCGCTCGATCACACAGGCCAAGCCGGACACGTCGCCCGAGTTCCGCAACGGCATTCGTCTCCTGCCGCACCGCAAGGGCGCTGTGGTGACGACCGAACAGATTAACGCTCTGCGCGATGAGCTGCCTTGATCGCGCTTTTGGACGTCAGCGTCCTGATCGCATTGATCGATCCAGCCCATACCGAGCATCTCACCGCCCACGCCTGGTTCGCAAATGAGCATCAGGCTGGTTGGGCGACCTGCCCGCTGACCGAAAACGGCGCGCTTCGAATCCTCAGCAATCCGAAATATCCGAACTCGCCGGGCGCGCCTGCGCAGGTGTTGCCCGCGCTTCATTCCTTGCTGAGCCAACCCGGCCATGCGTTCTGGCCCGACGACATCAGTCTGCTGGGCGACCGTTTGATCGCGCAGGATCGCCTGCTCACCTCGGGCCAGTTGACGGATACCTATCTGCTGGCCTTAGCCGTCTCGAACGGCGGGCGGCTGGCCACGTTCGACCGACGCCTGGCGCCCGACGCGGTGAAGGGCGGCAAGGCTGCCCTGCATCTCATAACGGCCTGACGCTCAGCGATTGCGGCACGCCCGTTCGGTGTTGAAGGTGGGGCGATAGACACCGCCGGGGAAGCCCTGCGGCACGTCGAAGGGCGCGGTCTGGCGCAGGGCGCGCAGGGCGCCGTCGGCGGCGGCACGATAGACGTTCGACGACTGGGCGTTGATCAGGCTGGGCCCGCGCGTGATCCGCCCATCGGCCGACAGGGTCAGCTCGACCTGGATGCGCAGCTGGTCCGCGCCGGGGATGTCGCAGGGCAGGATCCAGTTCGGATAGACCTGATTGAAGATGGCCGTGATCTGCGGGCCCGTGGCCTGGGACGCCGCGCCCGCCCCCTGCTGCCCCGTCGCCGGTCGGCCGCGATTGTTGGTCGGGCGCGTCGGTCCGGCCAGGGCGTCCAGATCCAGGCTCGACTCTGTGCGCTGGGGCGCCGGGCGGGCGGGCGCGGGCGTCGCCGGGCGCGGGGTCGGCTGGGCCTTGGTCGGCGGGGCCGGCGTCGGCGGCTGGGGTCGAGGCGTTGGACGCGGCGGCGTCGGGGTCGGCGTGGGCTTCGGCGTCGGCGTGGGCGTCGGGGCCGGACGCGGCGGCGTGGGCCGCGGCGGCGTCGGGGTCGGGCGCGGCTGGGGTTGCGGCGGCGTCGGGTCGGGCGTCGGCGGCACGGGATCGGGCTGCTGCACCGGCGCGGTCGCGGCGTCGTCGGGCGAGGGTTCGGGCTGCGGATTGTCCGCCGGCGCCGCCTGGATCACCTCTTCCGACACGATGGTCACCGGCACCGAGGCCACCAGCGGCGTCTCGTCCTCGTCCGTCTTGTGCGACACCATCAAGAAGGCGAGCGCGACCACCCCGGCGTGCAGGGCGAGCGATCCGAGGATGGCGGGGCTCGGCCGACGCAAAGGATTCAGGCCTCCGGCGCCGTGTCGGTGATCAGGTTCAGCTTGGTGAAGCCCGAGGCGCTCAATCGCGCCATCACCCGCGCCACCGCCTGATAGGGCGCGCGCCCGTCGGCCCGCACGAACACCGGCCGCTCGGCCGCCTTGTCCGCTCCGCCCGCCTCGGTCTGCAGTCGCGCCGATAGCTGTTCGAACGCCGTCTCGCTGTCGCCGACGAAGATCGCGCCCTGCTGGTCGATGCTGACCGACAGGGGTTCGGACTTGATCTCGACCGCGCTGGCCTCGGTCTTGGGCAGTTCGACCGGCACGCCCACCGTCAGCAGCGGCGCCGAGATCATGAAGATGATCAGCAGCACCAGCATCACGTCCACCAGGGGCGTGACGTTGATCTCGGTCAGAGGCCCTTTACGCCCCCTGCGCCCTCGACGCCCGCCGCCGCTCGCACCACCGCCCAAGGCCATGGTTCAGGCGCCCCGCTTCAGGCTGAGGTCGCTGGACGGCGGGGGCGGAGGCGGCGGGGCCGACGGGCTGCCCAGGCGGCGCGCCACGGCCGCCTGCAGGTCGTCGGCGAAGGCCTCCAGACGCCCCGTGAACTTGCCCGCGTCGATCGAGAACTTGTTGTAGGCGATATAGGCCGGGATGGCCGCCGCCAGGCCGATGGCCGTGGCGAACAAGGCTTCGGCGATGGCCGGCGCCACCGTCGTCAGATTGGTGTTGCCCGCCGCCGCGATCCGCCCGAACGCATTCATGATACCCCACACCGTGCCGAACAGGCCGATGAAGGGCGAGGCCGTGGCCACGACCGACAGCACGCCCAGGCCGTTCTCGATGCGCTGGCCCTCGCGCGAGATCAGGCTGTTCATCGCCTTGTCGATCCGCACCAGCAGCAGCTCGCCCTGGTGCTCGTTCAACGCCCCGCGTTGACGCGCCTCGCGCCAGTCCGACAGGGCGATCACCAGCATGCGCGGCAGGGCGTGGTCCGGCTCGGGTCCCGCCTGGGACGCCACCTCTTCCAGCGATCGGCCCGATTGAACCGACTTTTCGAAGTCGTCGGCGCGCTTGTTCAGCGCCGTGAACCGCACCGCCTTGTCGATGATGATGGTCCACGACCAGATCGAGGCCGCCGCCAGCCCGATCATCACGCCCTTGACCACCCAGTCGGCGGTCATGAACAGCTCGACCGGGTTCATCATCGCGGCGTCGACAGGCGTGGTCATTCAGGCGCTCCGGGCGGATTCGGGATCGATCACCCCTCTTCGACCGAGCGGACGTGACCATTGTGTGGCGTCCGGCCCGTTTAGCTCCGACCCGTCCGCCCGTCATCTGACAGGCGCGTCATAAGGGTTAACGGCGGGTTACTCGGACGCCGTCCGCCGCGCGTTCGGATCGACCGCGACCGACACGGGTGCGCCGACGCTGATGATGACGCCCTCGTGGCCTTCCTTGGCGATGGAATAGGTGGCGGCGTCCTTCAGCAGTTGCTCTTCGCACTGGCGATCGCCGGCCCGGCCCAGTTCGGCGCAGCCGCGCTTGGCCGCATCGGTCCAGCCCAGGACGCGGCGCGTCGCGGCCTCGGCCCGTTTTATCGCCGCCTCATCTTCTGCGGCGGCTTGCGCGATCAGGGCCTGGCGCGCGCCCTGCTGGTATTGCAGCTCGGCCTGGCCCGCCATCTTGCGCTCCCAAACCTTATAATAGGGACAGCCCACCAGCCCGCCGCCGATCAGCAGCACGAACAGCAGGATCGTGACGATCACCGCGCTGGCGGAGATATTGTAGGTTTCTGCGGCCATGACGTTTCCCCCTCGTTGGCGCGATCCTAGTCGGCGGTCCCGCCGCCCGCCAGCCACGGCGTGACCTTCTCGACCAAACCCTTCGAGGGCCGTCGCGGCCGCCCGTCCAGATGGATGCACACCGCCGTCACCTCGGCGCGGCACAACACCTCGCCGGCCCGCTCCACGCTCTGGCGGATGATCAGCCGCACGCCCTTCACCTGCTCATAGACGGTGCGCACCACCAGGGCGTCGTCGATCCGCGCGGGCTTGAGATATTTGATGTTCAGCTCCGACACCACGAAGGCCAGCGGCTCGGCCTCCTCAAGAAGGTCGGCGTGCCCCACCCCGATGGCGCGCAGGAAATCGGAACGCCCCCGCTCGAAATAGCGGACATAGTTGGCGTGATAGACCAGGCCGGTGAAATCGGTGTCTTCATAGTAGACGCGCACCGGCAGCAGGTGATCGCGCCCCTCGAAACGGCCGGCGGTGGGTTGGTCGGAGATTGCGGTCACTGAAACCTCGTGCGTCGTGCAGACGCCATAGCCAGTCCGACCGCGACAAGCCATCCGATCACGGGCGAAGCGCCATATCCCACCACCGGTGCCGGATAGGCGCCCAGCAGATTGGCCGCCGACAGACCGATCCAGAACCCGGCCATGGCCAGTCCGGCGGCGGCTCCGACGCCCCGCGCGCGCCATCCCATCCAAAGCAGCGGGGCCGACAGCACAACCAACGCCAGGCCCGCTGCCAAACCGAGGATCGGCGAAACAACCCAGACCGTCGGCACGACATCCTCGACATAGGGAACGCGCGGCAGGGCCTGCGAACGCGTCAGGTTCCACAGCGCCAGAATCCAGGACAGGGCCGCCAGCGGCGCCAGCGTCTTCCACGAGCCTCTCGCCGCCATCAACAGCCCGGTCGCCCCCACGGCGAACGCCAGGCTGGCGGCACCGTCGAAGCCGAGGCCGAACGTCAGGATCGTCAGGGCCGCGACGCCCGCCGTCCACACATCGTCTGCATCCTGCGCCACGAGCCAGAGCAGCGGCGCGCCCAGCAGCGAAGCGGGGTGAATCAGAACCGGCCCCAGCGCTAGCCAGCGATGCGCGCCCTGCATCTCCACGCCCGTCGTCAGCATCAGGACGGCAAAGACCAGAATCGCCGCCGCCGAGATCAGCCTCAAACCCCGGCCCGGCCGCGCCATCCGCGACGCCGCCCACATTGCCACAGCCCCGATCAGAAACGCCGCGCCCTGGACCGCGACCGACGCCGTCCCCGCCCCGGCCGCCCGGATCGCCAGCAGACTGATCGCCGCCGTCGCCGTGATCTGTGCGACCAGGGCGAGTGCTGCCCCATTAAACCGCTGACGGATCACGGCCGGCGGTTCGGCGCGGCCATGAAGCCGGGGCAGTAGCTTTGGCGCATTTCGCGGAACTCGGTCGGCAGGGGGTCGTCGCTGAACAGGATGCGATTGGGGATGGAGACGAAGCCCACCGCCGGCCCGCCCGCGACGCGTCCGACATAGCCGCACACCGATCGCCTTTGGCCGTTCTCGGCATAGCGCAGCTCGGCGCCGCGCCCCGCCTGGGTGCGGATCTGGCGCATTACCCGCGCATCGGCCGGCTCGGGCGACGGGGTGTTCGACGGCTGCATCAGCACCCAGACGCCGACCGCGCACAGGGCGAGAACCAGCGCCGCCGCGATCATCAGCCGCTGCTGAAGCGGGCTTCGATGGCGCATCACCCTCATGCGGCGGGCGCTTCCAGGGTGAAGTCCAGCGGCGTGTCGGCGGCGGGCAGGCAGGTCCGATCCACCGGCTTGGACGGATCACGCAGGAAGTCGCGCGCCATCTTGCGCGTGCAGGGACTGGCGTTGATGACGCCGTGGGTCGCATTGGTCACGATCACCACCTGGCTGTTCGAATAGCCCTTGGCGGCGGCCTCGGTCAGGGGCGGCGGACAGCCCGGATCGATCTCGGCGGCGACGAACAGGGTCGGGATGTCGCTCTGGACCGGCAGGTTCTCGATCGGCAGCGCCGGCCGTTCGCCCACCGCCGCGCAGACGTCGAACAGCCGCGACAGCGACGGGACTAGCACCTCGGCCACCGGATCGCCCGCCGCCCCGGCGGCCAGCCGCGCCTTGGACTCGAACGGCAGTTCTTCCTTGCACAGATGGGCCATGTGCTGACCCTCGAAATAATAGGTGCGATCCTCGGCGATCTCCGCGACCGGCGTCAGGTCGCCGGCGATGATCTTGTCCAGATCGACCGGCAGGCTGCGCACGCCCGCCGCGCTGTAGGTCGTGTCCATCAAGAAGGCCGACAGGTCGTCGACGGTGAAGGTGCGCCCATCCTTGCCCCTCACCGGACCGGCCAGCCATTTGCGCGCCTCGGCCTCGAACCGCGCCTGAAGGTTCGGATGCTGCGCCGCGCAGGCCGCCTGGGCGGCGCATTTGGCCAGGATGATCTTCACCGCCGCCGACACCTGTTCGGGCGTGCCGACGGCCCAGTTGCCCTCGGGCGGCCAGGGGCTGTCCATCACGGCGGCGCGCACGATCTGGGGCTGGTGGGTGATGACTGCCGCCTCGATGCGAGGCCCGTACGATCCGCCCCACAGGTCGATCTTGGCCAGACCCAGGGCCTGGGCCATGTCCTTCACATCGTCGGCGATGGCGGCGGCGTTGTACTGGTTCAGATCAACGCCTTGCGCCTGATACCCCTTCAGACAGGCGATCAGCCCGTCGCGGTCCTTGTCGGACGGCGGCCCCGCATCGGTCAGTTCGACGCCCGGGCAGTCCATCGACGGATGGCTCGCCCCGCCGCCCCGCTGGTCGAACAGGATCACGTCCTGATCCACCGCAAAGGCTTCCGGATTGCGGCGCAGCGCCGCCAGCATCCGCCCCGCCCCCGGCGTCATGGCTCCGCCCGGTCCGCCGTGGAACATCACGATCGGCGGCAGCGCCTGGCCCGAAGCGTCCTTGTAAGGCGCGCTGGCCCTGACGATCACCACGGCGATTTCGATGCGCCGGTCGCTGACCGAGCCGTCGCGCGCCTCGTCCACCGTCAGGGTCCCGCACCGCACCTCGCGCAGACCCGTCGGCCAATCACTGGGACAGGCCTTGTCGGTGAAGACGGGGGCCGCCGCTCGCGCAGGCGGCGCCAGACTGGTCAGGCCGGCCGTAAACGCCATCACGGCCAGGGTGCGCAGGATCATGGGACGACGGCTCCGGTTCCCCCCCAGCAAACCCCCGCCCGCCCCGCTTGGCAACGCCTATTGCAGTTTACGCCGCGTGCTTCTTGCGCGCCGCTTCCGTCAGCGCATCCGCCATCCGCTCGCGCCAGTCTTCCCCTTCGTCAGCAAAGGCGCGGATGGTGGCGGCGGGTAGTCTTAACTCCACCTCTCGCTCGGCGTCGAATTGGGCATACAGGTCGGGCAGCACGTCTCGTAGAGGCTGCGCCTTGGCGAAGTCCTCATCGGTCCATTCCGGATTGTCCAGATCGTCGATCTCGACATCCTCGTAGTCGCTTGGATCAAGGCTGAGTTTGGGATCAGCCATAGCGTTTGCTCTCCTTGGCGTTTGCGCGCCGCAGACTGATGGCTCTCAACGTCCCGTCTCGAAAGGTGAAAGCCAGCATATGCAGTCGCCCATCCAGCATACCATAGGCTCGCCATCGTTGCTCACCGTAATCTTGGCGATCATCGGCGAGGATGTGGGCGGCGCGAAGATCGATCTCGCTCGCCCGCTCAAGCGACAGCCCGTGCTTCTCGCGATTGCTCGCATCCTTGCCTGGATCGAAGGCGACCTTCATTCAAACAGGTCGCCCGGCACCGGTCCGGCGGAGGGTTGCGTCGGCGCGCTGAGGCCCAGATGCGCATAGGCCTTGGCGCAGGCCATGCGGCCGCGCGGCGTGCGCATGATGAAGCCCTGTTGCAGCAGATAGGGTTCGATCACGTCCTCGACCGCGTCGCGCGCCTCGGCGATGGCGGCCGCCAAGGTGTCCATCCCGACCGGCCCGCCGCCATAGTTCTCGATCAACGCCTTCAGGAACCGCCGGTCCAGGCTGTCCAGCCCGGCCTCGTCCACTTCCAGCCGCGCCAGCGCCCGCGCCGCCACCAGTTTCGAGATCGTCTCCGCCCCTTCGGCCGAGGCGAAATCCCGCACCCGGCGCAGCAGGCGCCCGGCGATCCGAGGCGTTCCCCGCGCCCGCGACGCGATCTCGCGCGCGCCCGCCTCGTCGATGGCTGCGCCCATCTTGCGCGCCGTGCCGCGCACCACAGCCGTCAGTTCGTCGGGGGTGTAGAACTCCAGTCGCAGCGGAATGCCGAACCGGTCCCTGAGCGGCGTGGCCAACAGGCCCGCCCGCGTCGTCGCCCCCACCAGGGTGAACGGCGCCAGGTCGATCCGCACCGAGCGCGCCGACGGCCCCTCGCCGATGATCAGGTCCAGCACATGATCCTCCATGGCCGGATACAGGATCTCCTCGACCTGAGGGCTCAGGCGGTGGATCTCGTCGATGAACAGGACGTCGCGCGGCTCGAGGTTGGTCAGGATCGCCGCCAGATCGCCTGCCTTGGCCAGGATCGGCCCGGAGGTCGCCCGGAACCCCACGCCCAGCTCGCGCGACACGATCTGCGCCAGCGTCGTCTTGCCCAGTCCCGGCGGTCCGAACAGCAGCACATGGTCCAGCGCCTCGGCCCGCCCGCGCGCCGCATCGATGAAGACCTTCAGATTACCCTTGGCCTGCGACTGGCCAACGAACTCCGACAAGGTCTGCGGTCGCAGCGCGCGGTCGAAGGATTCGCCGGTCTCGGCCTCGGGGGAGATGACGCGGGTCATGGCTGACCTGAGTAGCGAGTGGCGAGTGGCGAGTGGCGAGAAGTGAGAAGTGCTCGTGAGCAAGAGGTGAGCGGCGGCGCGTCTGCGGTCTTCCGGACTCGCTCACCCCTACGCTCACTTCCCGGCTCACTCTTCACTCGCCACTCGCCACTCGCCACTCGCCACTGCCTTCCCATCACCGCCCCAACTCCTGCAGGGCCGCGCGGATCACCGCCGACAGCTCCGCCTCTTCGCCCAGACGGATCAACGCCTGATCCACGGCCCGGCGTGCGTTGACCTCGGCGACGCCCAGTCCAAGCAGGGCGGACACGGCCTCGCCGGTGATGGACGGAACGGGCGGTGCGATCTCGACGTGCATGCCGGGTGCGACAGGCGCAAAACTGACGTCGCCCAAGGTCTTGCCCTTCAACTCGGTCACGATCCGCAACGCCAGCTTCGGCCCCACGCCATTGGCCCGCGCCACCGCCGCCTTGTCCTCGCGCGCCACCGCCGACGCCAGTTCGCCGGGCGGCAGAACGTCCAGCACCGCCAGCGCCGCCTTTGGCCCCACGCCCTGAATGGCCAGCAGGGTCGTGAAGGCTCGCCGCTCGTCGCGCGTCAGAAATCCATACAGGCGCGGCCCCGCATCCTCGCTCCACTGGGAATGGACATGCACCGTCGCCTCGTCGCCCGGCGCCGGCAGCCGCCCCAGCGTCCGCGCCCCGCACGACACGACATAGCCCACGCCGGCGCAATCGATCAGGCACTCCGCCTCGCCGACCTCGGCCAGCACGCCTCTCAACCGCCCGATCACGCGATCCTCCCCCGTGAAGCGAAGCGATACGGGGGAGGGGGACCGCGACGCCCTTGCGTCGTGGTGGAGGGGGCGACCTCAGACACGGTGCGTGGGTTCGCCCCCTCCACCGCTTCGCGGTCCCCCTTCCCCGCCATGCGGGTGAGGATCCGATGCTTCCTGAGTTGCGCATGGGTGATCGCGACGGCCAGGGCGTCGGCCGCATCCGCCTTCAAGTCGCCCGCGGTCGGCAGCAGCCGTTTGACCATGAAGGCGATCTGGCTCTTGTCCGCATGGCCTGCGCCCACAATCGCCTTCTTGATCAGGTTCGGCGAATATTCCGCCACCGTCAGACCCGCCTTGGCCGGCGCCAGCATCACCGCCGCCCGCGCATGACCCAGCTTCAGCGTCGAGGACGGGTTCACATTGACGAACACCTCTTCCACCGCCGCCTCCTCGCAACCGTGATCGGCGCAGATCGTCCCCAGCGCCTCGAACAGATGCAGCAGCCGCTCGCTGAACGGCGCGGTCTCGGGCGGGGCCACCACTCCGTGCGCCACCCACCTCAGGCGCGCGCCATCCGACACGACGACCCCCCAGCCGGTGCGTCGCAGACCGGGGTCCAGGCCGATGATTCTGACAGGTTCGTTCGCCATCCGTTCCCCTCATGCCGCAAAGAGGGTTATCGGGCAATGAACGGTTTCAGTCGTCGCGCGGGTCCAGGCTGTAGGCGACGACGCCCGGTATGGCGCACAGCTGTTCCGCCAGCCGCTTCAGCTGGCTTTCTTCGGCGGCCTTCAATCGCCAGGTCCGTCGAATGGTATGTCCATCCAGCAGCTCAAATCGGTCGTGTCGCGCGCCCGCGTCGATGGCTTTCAGCGCCGCCTCGATCGCCGGCTCCGGAGACACCTCGCGCCGTTCCCAGCACACTTCGGCGTCCACCACCGTGCGCGCCGGCAAGCGCCCGCTGATCAGCTTCAGCCCGATCAGGATCAGGGCCGTAACCACCGTCGCCGCCGCGCCCAGTGCATAAAGGCCCGCCCCGAACAGAATGCCGATCGCCGAGGTGATCCACAGCGACGCCGCCGTGGTCAGCCCGTGGATCGAAAATCCGGTGCGGAAGATCACCCCTGCGCACAGGAACCCGATCCCCGTCAGCACGCCGTGCGCCATCCGCGTCGGGTCTGTGACGATGTTCTCGTCGGGCAGGGCGCGGAACGCCCAATCCGCCTGCGACATGGCCGCCAGCATCAGCAGGGCCGACGTCAGGCTGACCAGAATGTGCGTTCGCAGACCCGCCGCCCGGCCCCGCCATTCGCGCTCGAAGCCGATGACCCCGCCCGCGATCACCGCGCCGAGGATCGGCAGGACGGCGCCTTCCAGACTACCCAGATTCATCCGCGCTCAACGACGGGCCGAGCGCGAATGTTCCTTGGACGGACGATGCTGCGACATCGTGGTCGAAGCGCCCGCCTCAGCCGTGCTTTTCGATATAGATCTCGGGGTCCTTGTTCACCGGCTTTACGCCGGTGATGTGCTCGGCCTCGAAGGCGGCGAACTTGACCGCCAGCCCATGGCGCGTCTCGACGTCGGCGTTCATGCGGAAGTCGGTCAGCCCCTGCCGCTCTTCCTCGCCCATGTGTTTGGAGTTGACGACGTTCGCCTCGCCCACGGCGTCGAACCAGGCCTTGGTCCCGACCTTGTGCTTTTCCACCGCCTTGACCGCGTCGCGCAGCTTGTTGTGGTCCTCGATGGCGTCTTCAGTCTCGCCCTCGACCGTGCCGTCCTCGGCGTCATTGGCGCCCTCGCCCTGCTTCAGCAGCTCGGGATAGAAGAACCGCTCCTCAGCCTCGGCGTGCACATCCAGGAACGCCGACAACCGCGACCAGACGGCGCTCAGCGCATCTGTGTCCTTGGGGTCGATCTGTTCGATGATCGCAAACAGTCGACGCTGTTCGGCATGGTCGTCGAGGATCAGCTGGGTGATGTCCATAGGGGGCTCCAGGCGTAACGGTGAAGCCTCGTTACGCCCGGCGCACGACCCGGTTCCGTGCGAACGACTCGCGCCCTATTTCGGCTGATGTTCCCGCTGCGGCTCGTCGCCAAGAACCGCAGTTGCGGCGGCGATCAAATCGTTCAGCTCGCCGTGCACAATCGCCCAAACGCGGCTTTCCGCGACGTTCTGATAGACGTGCCGGAAGACGTTGCCGGAATCCTCGATCTGCCGCCAACGGATGTTGGGATGGTCCGACTGTTGCGCGCCCCGAAGACGCCGCGCGGCTTCCGATACGATCTCAAGACACCGCGTGACCGCATAGAAGGTCTTGCGATCCGCCGCGAATTCGGCGGCGGTCAGGGTCTCGCAGAAGCTCTGCGCCAAAAGGCAGTTGTCCAGAATCGCACGCCAGGCCAGCCGCTCCTTGCGATCCGGCTCAGAAGGCAAAGATCGCCTCGCGCTCGGCCTCGCGTCGGACGGGTTCGATCAGCATCTCGCGATCTGACACATCTGCGCGCCCGGCGAACAAGTCGCCAATGAACTGGGTGATGCCGACATAGTCGTACAGGTTCACCTCAGCTGCCGGGTCGATCTCGACCATGATGTCCAGATCGCTGTCGGGCCGCGCCTCGCCCCGCGCGACCGATCCGAACAGGGCGGCATGCGTGACGCCCTGACGACGCAATTCCCCTTCGTGCTCGCGCAGGACGGCAATGACGGCGGCGCTGTTCATGCCGCCAGTCTAGCGCGAAGACCGCTCCGACGCGAGAGCGCCGAAATCAGCCCGCGTATTTCGCCGCGTCCTCGTCGGAGATGTCCTCGTTGGAATAGACCGCCGACACATCGTCCTCGGCGTCCAGCGCGTCCAGCAGCTTGAACAGGGTGCCGACGGCCTCGCCGGTCACCGGCACTTCGGACTGCGGCTTCCAGACGATGGCGGTGGACTTGGGATCGCCCAGCACCTTGGACATGGCCTCGGCGACGTCGTTCAGGTCCTCGAAGGCGGTCCAGATCGTGTGGCCCGGCGCGTCCTCATAGATGTCGGGCTTGACCAGGTCGCTCTCGACGTCCTGGGCTCCGGCTTCGATGGCGGCTTCCATCACGGCGTCTTCCGAACCGGCCTCGGCGGCGTAGGTGATCTTGCCGACCTTGTCCCACATGAAGGCGACCGAGTTCATCTCGCTCAGCGCGCCGCCATTCTTCTTGAAGGCCGCGCCGATGTTGGACGCCGCGCGGTTGCGGTTGTCGGTCAAAGCTTCGACGATGATGCCCACGCCGCCCGGACCCCGGCCCTCGTAGCGGACCTCTTCCATCGTATCGACGTCGCCGCCCGCGGCCTTGTTGATGGCGCGCTGGATCACGTCCTTGGGCAGGCTTTCGGCCTTGGCGTTGTTGACCGCCAGGCGCAGGCGCGGGTTCGCCGCCGGATCGGGCAGGCCCGACTTGGCCGCCACGGTGATGTCGCGCGACAGTTTGGAGAA
This sequence comes from Brevundimonas vesicularis, assembly GCF_027105095.1. Taxonomy (NCBI): domain Bacteria; kingdom Pseudomonadati; phylum Pseudomonadota; class Alphaproteobacteria; order Caulobacterales; family Caulobacteraceae; genus Brevundimonas; species Brevundimonas vesicularis. The sequence goes on from NZ_CP114278.1 coordinate 3,034,666, forward strand.
CAGCTTGGAGCGCTGCGCATCGGCGCGCCCCTTGCGGTGCATGATGTTCTTGAATTTCGAGTGGCCGGCCATGGGATCGTCTTTGAGCGTTCTGAACCTGAGCCGCGCCTCCTAAACGAAGAGCGGCATCCTGTCACGATACGCCGATCGGGGGTGGCAGGGGTGGAACCTGTACCGTTTGGGCGTATTGATCCGGGCAAGACAGACGGAGCGTAAAGTCATGACCGCCGACGACACCATCTATGAAGCCGAGGGCTATATGGACGAGGACCTGCGCGAGGCCGACATCGTCGAGTGGTACGAAGCCCGCCCGGTCACCGTCTCCACCGCCGTGGCCACCGGCGCGATCGTCACTGCCTTCACTCTGGGCGCCCTGACCGCCGTCGGCGCCCTGTTCCTGATCGGCCGTCTGGACGACTAACGCCCTAGACGCTCAGGCGTAAGGCCAGGGCCGCCAGGGCGACGCCCAGGACCGGCAGGGTGAGCACCACGCCCATCTTGAAATAATAGCCCCAGCCGATCTTCACGCCCTTTCGCGCCAGGACGTGCAGCCACAGCAATGTGGCCAAGGAGCCGATGGGCGTCATCTTCGGCCCCAGGTCGCTGCCGATGACATTGGCGTAGATCATCGCCTCTTTCGCTGCGCCGGTCGCGCCCGAGGCGTCGATGGACAGGGCGCCGATCAGGACCGTCGGCATATTGTTGGCGATGGCCGACAGGAAGGCCGTCAGGAACCCGGTTCCGAAGGCCGCGCCCCAGACCCCGCCCTGCGCGAATCCGTCCAGCAGGCCCGCGATCTGGCGTGTCAGACCGGCGTTGCCCAGCCCATAGACGACCAGATACATCCCCAGTGAGAAGATCACGACCTGCCACGGCGCCTCGCGCAGCACCTTCGTCGTGCTGATGACCGCGCCGCGCCCCGCCACGACCAGCAGGATGACCGCCCCCGTCGCGGCGACGGCGGACACCGGCACCCCTCGCGGCTCCAGCACGAAGAAGCCGATCAGCAGAAACGCCAGGATGATCCAGCCCCAGAGGAAGGTCGCCCGGTCCTTGATCGCGCTGGACGGCGCTGCCAACCGCTCCACGTCATAGGCCTTGGGAATATCGCGCCCGAAGACCATGAGCAGAACTATCAGCGTCGCCGCGATGCTCGCCAGGTTCACCGGCGCCATGACCGCCGCATAGCGGTCGAAGCCGATGTCGAAGAAGTCGGCCGAGACGATGTTGACCAGGTTGGACACCACCAGCGGCAGGCTGGCCGCATCCGCGATGAAGCCCGCCGCCATGACGAAGGCCAGCGTCGCCTTGGGGCCATAGCCGAGCGCCAGCAGCATGGCGATGACGATGGGCGTCAGGATCAGCGCCGCCCCGTCGTTGGCGAAGATCGCCGACACCGCCGCGCCCAGCAGGACGAACAGGACGAACAGCCTGCGCCCATGGCCGCCGCCCCATCGCCCGACATGCAGCGCCGCCCATTCGAAGAAGCCGGCCTCGTCCAGCAACAGGCTGATGATGATGATCGCGACGAAGGTCGCCGTGGCGTTCCAGACGATGTCCCAGACCACGGGGATGTCGGCCAGGGTGACGACGCCCAACAACAGCGCCGCCGCCGCACCGCCCATCGCGCTCCAGCCGATCTGCAGGCCCTTCGGCTGCCAGATCACCAGGGTGATGGTGACCGCGAAGATCAGAAAGGCGACGATCATGGGCGGCTCCATCCCGGTCGACCGACGACCGCAGCGCCCCCTCTAGCTTGCACGACATCATATTTCCAGTATCTTGGAATAATGGAATCTGAACCCGCCATTCTCGCGCTCGCCGCCCTGGCGCAATCCACGCGACTGGACGCCTTCCGGCTGCTGGTCCGCCATGCGCCGGACGGCCTGCCGGCCGGGGAGATCGCCGACCGGCTCGCCGTTCCGACCAATACGATGTCGGCGCATCTGGGCGTGCTGTCGCGCGCCGGACTGATCGCGTCCCAAAGGCGCAGCCGGTCGATCATCTACCGGGCCGATCTGGATCGACTGGGCGAGGTCGTGCTGTTCCTGCTCAAGGACTGCTGCCAGGGCCGCGCCGAGCTTTGCCAACCCCTGCTGGCCGAACTGGCCCCCTGCTGCGACTGAGGCCAATGGACGTCGTCATCTATCACAACCCCGCCTGCGGCACGTCGCGCAACACCCTGGCCCTGATCCGCCACGTCGGGATCGAGCCGCATGTGATCGAGTATCTGAAGACTCCGCCCAGCCGCGCGCTGGTGACCCAACTGGTCGAACGAATGGGCGGATCGGTGCGCGATATCCTGCGCGAAAAGGGCACGCCCTACGCCGACCTCGGCCTGGATGACACAAGCCTGTCGGACGACCAACTGCTGGACGCCATCGCGGCGCATCCGATCCTGATGAACCGTCCCATCGTCGTCTCGCCCCTAGGCGTGAAACTGTGCCGCCCGTCCGAGACGGTTCTGGACCTGCTGCCTCAAGAGGGACTGAAACCCTTCACCAAGGAAGACGGCGAGGTCGTCGTCGACGCCGACGAAAGCCGCGTGATCGGATGAGCCGCCTTCGCGCCCTGCCTGATCCCGACCATCTGCCGGCGCTCGATCCGGCCTATCTTTCGGCGACGCCCGCACAGGGCCTGGGTCCGGGCGATCCCGCGCCGCGCATCCTGCTGCTCTACGGCTCCCTGCGCGAACGGTCCTTCTCGCGCCTGTGCGTCGAGGAGGCGGCGCGGCTGTTGCAGGTCATGGGGTGCGAGACGCGCATCTTCGATCCGTCCGACCTGCCCCTGACCGATCAGGTCGCCGGCGACGACCATCCGGCCGTCCACGCCCTGCGCGAGCACGCCATGTGGTCCGAAGGCATGGTCTGGTGCAGCCCGGAACGCCATGGCCAGATCTCGGCGATCATGAAGCTTCAGATCGACCACCTGCCGCTGAACATGGGCGGGATGCGACCGACGCAGGGGCGCACCCTGGCGGTGATGCAGGTCTCGGGCGGTTCCCAGAGCTTCAACGCCGTCAACACCCTGCGCCTGCTCGGCCGCTGGATGCGGATGATCACCATCCCCAACCAGTCCAGCGTCGCCAAGGCCTTCATGGAGTTCAACGACGCAGGCCGCATGAAGCCGTCGGCCTATTACGACCGCATCGTCGACGTCATGGAAGAGTTGGTGCGGTTCACAGTCCTGACCCGGCCCCATGCCGCGCAGCTCGTGGATCGCTACTCCGAGCGAAAGGCGCAAGGCACGCCGTTAGACCGGTCCAAGGACCTGTCCGCCATCGCCGTCAGGCCCTAGCCCCTACCCCGCGCGCAGGTTCTCCACCACGCTCCTCAGCCGGGCCGGCAGGGGCTTTGGCCGGCGCGTTTCGGCGTCGACATAGACGTGGACGAAATGGCCGATGGCGGCGGGGACGTCGACGCTGCGCTTAAAGACCGCAAAGCCGTAGGTGACGCTAGATGTGCCGATCGCATCGACCTTGATCCCGACCTCGATCACATCGGGGAACTTCAGCGACGAGGTGTAGCGACAGCCCGAATCCACCACCAGGCCGATCGATTCCGTCAGCGCATTGGCGATCAGCAGATGGGCGTTCACCGCCGAGTCGACGAACTCGTAGAATTTGGCGTTGTTGATATGACCATACTGGTCGTTGTCGGCCCAGCGGGTGGAGACCATGTGAAAGGCCTTGTAGGTCGCCCGTTGCGCCAGCGCGCCCTCGTCTCGTTTCGGCATCGTCGTCTCCCTCGGCGACGCGAACCGTCGCTCTCGATACCGACGCTCTCGCTTGGACGACGTTAGGTCAAGCGCCTATCGGTAACAGTCTGATCACGAACGCGCTGGCCGCAGCGCGTTCCAAAGGGAGTTCCGATGACCCTGACGACCCGCGCCGCCGTCCTGTCTGACATGGGCGCCGCCCGCCCCTACGCCGACAGCCGCCCCCTGTCGGTCCAGTCCGTCACGCTGGACCCGCCCGGCCCCGGCGAAGTGCTGGTCGCGATCAAGGCCGCGGGCCTGTGCCACTCGGACCTTTCCGTCATCAACGGCGACCGCCCCCGCCCCCTGCCCATGGCCCTGGGGCACGAGGCGGCGGGCGTGGTCGAGGCCCTGGGGGACGGCGTCACCGATCTGGCCATCGGCGATCACGTCGTCATGGTCTTCATGCCGTCGTGCGGCCACTGCAACCCCTGCGCCGGCGGCCGTCCCGCCCTGTGCGAGCCCGGCGCCGCCGCCAACGGCCGGGGCGAGCTGTTGTCCGGCGCCCGCCGCATTTTCCGCGAGGGCGAGCCGGTCAACCACCACCTCGGCTGCTCCGCCTTCGCCGAGCGGGCCGTCGTCTCGCGCCGCTCCCTGGTCAAGATCGATCCCGACCTGTCGTTCGAGGAGGCGGCCCTGTTCGGCTGCGCCGTCCTGACCGGCGTCGGCGCCGTGGTGAACACCGCCGAGGTCAAGGCGGGCCAGAGCGTCATCGTCATCGGCCTGGGCGGCGTGGGCCTGGCCAGCGTGCTCGGCGCTCTCGCCAGCGGCGCCAGCCCCGTCGTCGCCGTCGACCTGTCCGAGGACAAGCTGGCCCTGGCCCGCACCCTGGGGCCTGTCCACACGGTCAACGCCGCTGACGCGGACGCCGTCGATCAGGTCCGCGCGCTGACGAACGGCGGCGCCGACTTCGCCTTCGAAATGGCCGGCGCGGTCCGGGCGCTGGAGGCGGCGTGGAAGATGACCCGGCGCGGCGGAACCACCGTCACCGCCGGCCTGCCGCCGCCCGATGCGACGCTGGCCGTCAACGTCGTCTCCCTGGTCGGTGAGGAGCGCACGCTGAAGGGCTCCTACATCGGAACCTGCGTCCCCAGCCGCGACATCCCCCGCTACGTCGCCCTGTATCGCCAGAGTCGCCTGCCCGTCGATCGCCTAATGAGCGGCGTCATTCCCCTCGACGACATCAACGCCGGCTTCGACCGCCTCCACGCCGGGGAGGTGGTGCGGCTGATCGTCAGACCCTGACGACACTGTAATCCCGCCGCCCGCTTTCGGCCGCAAATCCGCAGACCAATGTCCGCTCAAGCTTCAGCGGAGATCTCCCATGCGCCCGTCTCGCCTGTCCTGCGCCGCCGCGATGTCGGCCATCGCCCTCGCCTTCGCCGTTCCGGCCCTGGCGCAGGAGACTTCGCCTCAAAACAACGCGGAAATGGCCGCCATCTTCGCCGCCGACCAGGCCGTGCGTCAGAATCTGTCGCCCGACTTCTTCAAGGATCGCGCCCGCATGACCGAAATGATCACGGGCGACGCCGCGCGCCGGGTCCAGACCCGCGCCCTGCTGGACGCCGGCGCGCTCCAGACCGGCGAGGACTACCGCGCCGCCGCCTTCGTCTTCCAGCACGGCTCCACGCCCGAGGATTATCTGCTGGCCCATAGCCTGGCCGTCGCCGCCGTCGCCAAGGGCTCGCCCGAAGGCGCCTGGATCGCCGCCGCCACCCTCGACCGCTATCTGCAGATGACCGACAAGCCCCAGATCTACGGCACCCAGACCCGCAAGACCCGCGACGCCCCGGCCACCCTCGATCCCTACGACCGCGCCCTGATCCCCGACAGCCTGCGCGCCGTCTTCGGCGTCCCGCCCCAGGCGGAACAGGACGCCCGTCTCGCGGCCGTCAATGCTCCATGATTTGGCCGGTAACTTGGACGACGCGACACACGCTTAGGATGGCCTTGGCGATCTAAGGTTTGGCGTAGATTTGAAGCGAAGGCTCTGCCTGGTCCATTTCGTCACCTAGCTCGAATGACGGCATTGGCGCGCCAAAGCTCTGTAGCGCCTTGGCGACATTTGTCGCGCGACGGCCTTCAAGAGAGCTTTGCGTCGGTTGCGGCAACCCTCTGACAATCAGGACCACACTGCTGCAATCCAACGCGGCTTGCGCGGGCCAGTCGATGACCTTTGCAAAGAATGGTGAGAGGCTGTCCGCGTTCGGTGTAAATCTGAGCGGAGCAAAGCCTTCAGAACAGATCACGCGTCCGACGGGAGAGCGAGATTTTGGAGCGGATGTCGCGCAGCCGCTGATGCTTAGGATCGCGATTGCAGTCAAAAGCCGATGCATCATGAATTCTAACCCTCCGAAAATAGAGCGCCAGCCCAGATCGGCGCCCTTATCCCACTGACAGCATTTCAGTTAGTTGGTGTCGCGGTCGCAATAACAATCCCATTGGGCCTCGGTGAAAGCTGCACCTTGGTTTGCTTGCACAGCGCCACTAGCGGCAATCATAGGTCACGCAGGCACAGACAATGGCTTCGACGGCGGCGCTGCGTTCTAAGCCCCCCGCACTCTTGACCAATGCCCCACCCGCCACGCCGCGCAGCAGCACCGCCGCCAGAACCGGCCCAACCCCACGTCGACGCATCATCATCGTCGGAAGTCCCCACAAATCCCGAACCCTAGACCTACGCGCCCCCGACCCCGACGCCAACCCCGAAGGCTGTTACTGTGTTACGTTCGAGTATCGCTTTCGCGGGGAGGAGCGGATTGGCGAACACCTCCCAAATCGTCATTCCGGGGCCGAGCGCAGCGAGGAACCCGGAACCCAGGACCAGCGCCTCGCCATTGAAACAGCAGGCATCCAGCTCCCCCTCCTGGCTTCCGGGTTCGTCCTCCGGACGTCCCGGACTGACGCCGACGGGGTGAGGCTCAGGACGCTAAAAGCGCCTCGACCTGATCGCGCTCCGGCGCTGAGGGCTGCGCGCCCGGGCGGGTCGCGGCGAAGGCCCCGGCGGCGCAGGCGAAGCGCAGCGCCTCGGCCGGGTCCATGCCTTCCAGCAAAGCCACCGTGATGGCGGCGACGAAGGCGTCGCCCGCGCCCGTCGCATCGACCGCCTCGACGGCCGGCGGGGTCGCCCAGGCCATTTCGACGCCCCGCTGATACAGGGCCGCGCCTCGGGCGCCCTTGGTGACGACGACCCGTCCCCCGCCCCGGTGCAGGCCGTCGCCATAGAAGGCCGCCTCGGTCTCGTTGACGACGATCAGGTCGGCGCGGCGCAGCAGCAGTTCCGACACCGGCGCGGCGGGCGCCAGATTGGCGCAGACGAAGCCCGTCGCCCGGCCCACCGCCGCCTCCACCGTCTCGATCGGCAGCTCCAGCTGCACGATCAGCGCGCCCTCGATCCGCTGGGGCAGTTGTTCAGGAGTGACCATATGGTTGGCGCCGGCCGCGACCACGATCTGGTTCTCGCCGGTCGGATCGACGGCGATCAGGGCCACGCCCGTCGGGGCCGCCACATCGACCTCCACCCCCGCCAGATCGACGCCCAGGTCCTCCATCAGAGCCAAGGCCTCGCCGGCCATGGCGTCGTTCCCGACCCGGCCGATCAGACAGACCTCGGCGCCCAGTTTCTCGGCCGCCAGCGCCTGATTGGCGCCCTTGCCGCCGGGATGGCGCGCCAGGGTCGCCCCCGTCACCGTCTCGCCCGGTGCCGGCAGTTGGGGCGCAGTGGCGACCAGATCCAGATTGATCGAGCCGACGACGGTGATCCTCATGCGCCGGCCTCCAGCGGCTCAACCTCCAGAGCTTGGGCCTTCAGCTTGGCGACGATCAGGTCGAACACCCCTTGCGCATCCGCCGCGACCGCCCAGCGATGCCGCGCCGTCGCCGGATCAATCCGGAACTCCACCGCCGTATGCCCGCGCGTCAGGTCCGAACCCGTCTCCACCTCGATCCGGCAGGGCTTGGTTTCGAATAGGTCAGGCCGGATCAGCCAGGCGATGGGACACGGGTCATGCAATGGGGCGCCCCAATCGAAAGTGGGCCAGCCCACGATCTCGCGCTCCACCCGCTGCGAGAACCGCAGCGTTGACGCCGCCGCCCGCGCGGCCTCGCTGTCGATGGCCTCTATCGCCGCGATCCGGGCCTCGGTCGCACGCACCTGATGGGTCGCATCCAGGCCGAAGGCGACCACCTGACACCCCGATCCGAACACCACCGCCGCCGCATCGGGATCGGCCCAGATGTTGAACTCGGCCGACGCGGTGACATTGCCGCCTTCCGACCGCGCCCCGCCCATGACGACCACCGGCCCCAGCCGTTCGGCCAGCCGCCGCTCACGCCGCATCGCCAGCGCCAGATTGGTCATCGGCCCCAGAACGGCGATGGCGACCGAACCTTCGGGCCGGCTCATCACCAGATCGACGATGGCGTTGGCGGCCGGCCCGTCGCCGACGATCCCCGTCGGCTCGAACGGCTCCAGATCGCCCAGACCCTCGGCGCCGTGAAACGCGCCCGCGCCCGCCGGCGGACGTTTCAGCGGCCGCTCGGCCCCGCCGAACACCGGAACATCCTCGCGCCCGGCGATCTGGCGGATGATGCGCGCATTGCGCTGGGTCTTGGCGCCGGGAACATTGCCCCCGACCGTGGTGACGGCCAGCAGCTCCAGCTCGGGCGCGGCGAAGGCCAGAAACAGCGCCACGGCGTCGTCCACGCCGGGGTCGCAATCGATGATCAGGGACTGAATAGACACCGCCCATGACTAGGCAGGCCGGCCGCGCGGAGCAAGCCGCAACCGCGCCTCAGACCCGACACGCTTCCACGCACGCCTGGGCCAGCACCTCCGCCGAATCCGTCAGGGGAACCGGCGTATCCTCGGCCCTCAGCAGCAGCGGCACCTCGGTGCAGCCGGCGATCAGCCCGTGCGCGCCCGCCTCCGCCAGGGTCTGAGCCAGCCGCAACATCCCTGCCCGCGCCGCCTCGCCGACATCGCCGCGCTTGACCCCGTAGACCAGCGCCATGAAGGCCTCGCGGTCCGCGCCCTCCAGCAGCACTGTCTCGACCCCGCGCGCCGCCAGCGCCTGCGTGTAAAGCCGCTCGCCCCCCGGCGTCGCCAGCACCCCGATCCGCTTGGCTCCAGAGACCGCCGCCGCGTCCGCGGTCGCCGCGATCATGTCGATGAAGCCCAGGCCCTTCGCGGCGCACAGCGCGCGGATGGCTCCCGCCTGGGCGTGGGCGGTGTTGCAGGGCATGGCGATCACCTCGGCCCCCGCCGCCGCCAGCCCCTCGGCCATCTGTCCCAGCACCACCTCGGCCTCGCCCGGCCGCGTGTTGCGATCGGGGACCTGGGGGTTCAGGTCCATCACCACCCGGATGTGATCAGCGTCCCCGTCCGCCGGTGTCAGCGCCTGCACCCGCGCCAGAAACGCCACCGTCGCCGCCGGTCCCATGCCGCCGATCACGCCCAGGATTTTGCTCATCGCATCACGCCCCATCCCACGACCGCGGCGGCGGCCAGAACTGCCGGCACGGCGTAGCGGCTCTTCCAGGCCCACGCCACCGCCTGGGCGCCCGCAAAGATTGCCACGGCCGCCGCCATCGACGGCGCCCGCTGCAAGGTCGCCCAGCCCAGTTCCACGCTGGTCGCGGCGATGATGCCTGCGACGGCGGCGGCGACCCCGGCCAGAAGATCGTGCAGCCGCCGGTCCTCGACCACCGCCTCCAGCCGCTCATAGAAGATCATCGAAAAGGCGAAGGCGGGCGCGAACACCCCGGCCGTCATCGCCAGCGCCCCGCCCCAGCCCGCGACCACGAAGCCGACGAAGGTGCAAAAGATCACCAGCGGCGCCGGGATCACTCCCGCAAAGGCGATCCCGTCCAGAAACGTCCCGTCGTCGATCAGCCCGCGCCCCACCGTATCGGCGCGCACATAGGGAATGGCCGTATAGGCGCCGCCAAACGTCAGCAGCCCCGCCTTCAGCCCCGTCCAGAACATCGCGGCTGCGCCCACGTCGCCCCCCTGCCCCGAGGCTTGTCCCAAGACCGGCCCTCCGTCCCCCAGCCCGTGCATCGCCAAGGCTGCAACGACCGCCAGCGCCACGACCCCGACGGCCAAGCCGACCCGCCCGGCCCGGACCAGCACATAGGCCGCCCCGCCCGCCGCCAGCACGATCCAGAACGCCGCCCCGGCCAGGGTCGCCGCAAAGCCGACGACGGCGACGGCCCACAGCCAGCGATCCTCCAGAATATGCGATCCGATCTTGCAGACGGCGCGCACGATCACCGCGACCACCGCCGCCTGAACCCCCAGGAACGCCCCGGCCAGCAGGCCCACAACCGGCGACAGCGCCACATAGGCCCAGCCGATCCCCAGCATCAGGATCAGCCCCGGCAGCATGAACCCCAGGCCCGCCAGCAGGCCGCCGATCCGCCCCCGCGCCCGCATGCCCATGTGCACGCACAGCTCGTGCGCCTCCGGCCCCGGCAGGACCTGCAACACCGCCAGCAGCCGGTTGAACCGCGCGCTGGACATCCACCCGTCCTGATCGACCAGCTCGCGCCGGATCATCGCGATCTGCGCCACCGGCCCGCCAAACGCCAGCAGCCCGAACCGCAGAAACCGCAGAAACACCGCCGTCAAAGACAGCGCCGGCGGGACAGGTTCGGACTGCGGCGCAATCATCCGATCAGTCCCGATCTCGCTAAAAGGGTTTGCAAGTCAGGCCAGCCCTTACTCAGGGCTGGCCATGGCTCTTGCGACCGCGTCCTGCATCTCCACCCTCAAGCCGGCCCACTCGCTTTCGGGCCTCAGCTTGCCCTCGCATTGCTGTTGAAGGTGGCCCACGGGATAGACGTAACTTTCCGATCGCTGCGCTGCGGCGCCGATCTCTTGAGGCCCGACAAAAATGCCAAGGTCGGCAAGCCGACTTTCGGTGGCCATGCGGGCGGCGACCATCGATGACACGAGCGCGTCTGGGACAGGCGCCGCGCATCTCACGGCGTCGTATCGATAACGGACCATCGCCAGTGCGTAGAGGTCAGACGCCTTGTGTCGATCATGATCCGCCCAAGCCACCGAAGCCACGAACAGACACAGAGGCTGAGCGTCGCCACGACCGTCCCAAAGCGCCGCACGATCGGCGTCGGATAGCGAGGCGCCCATAAATGTCGAGCATTGGCCCAAGGTGTTCGAGGCAACCGGCTGGATACCCTGCCCAGCACTGGCTTCACGCTTGTTTTCGGCCGAAGTGGCGGGTTCTGATCCGCAACCCAAAAGGCCCGCGGCGACAAGCAGGGGGACAAGAACTTTCAAGATGCTCACCTTCGTCAATGTCGCTTTCCGATCCGCAGCCCAGCTATGACACCGGCGTCAGCCTAAACCAGCACAAGCAGCGCGGCATAGACGCGATCATCCAAAGTCGCAGCCCCCGTCTTGACCGCCTCGAGCCCGCGCGATCCGATAGGGTCCCGCGCGGACCGCCAGCGGCCGCCCCTTCCAGCTCAGTCGCACCGCGCCCTCGTTCACCAGGGCGTCCACCGCGGCGTGGACGTCAGGCATCGCCTCGCGCCACGCGCCGCCTTCGCCCGCGACCACCCGCGCGACCTCGCTGGGGCAGACGGTGGCGCCCTCGGCCCGAGCGGCCAGCAGCGCCAGGGTCGCCTCGCGCGGGTCCATGACCGACGGCGCGCCTACAGCGCCCCTTCGATCTCGGTCTGATAGCCGAACAGCCCCTGCGCCCCGCCGGTGTGCAGGAACACCACCGTCTCGCCCCCAGAACCAGAAGTGAACCGGCCGGCGCGCGCCAGGGCGATCAGCCCCTTCATCGCCTTGCCGGAATAGACCGGGTCCAGCACGATCCCGTCCAGACGCGCGGCCAGGGTCAAGGCGTCGATCACCCCCTGGTCGATCAGGCCATAGCCCTCGCCGACATAGTCGCAGTCGGCGACGACCATCTCGCGCGTCACCCGACCGGGCTGGCCCAACAGAGCGGCCGTCTCCTCGGCCAGTTTGAAGACGTTCGCCTCCTGCTTGTCCTTGGGCGCCCGCACACCGATGCCCAGCACGGGAATGTCCGCCCCCATGACCGCCAGCCCGGCGACCAGGCCCGCATGGGTGCCCGCGCTGCCCGTCGCCGTCACGATCCGGTGGACCTCCAGATCCATCTCATCGGCCTGGACCACGATCTCGCGCGCGCAATCGACATAGCCCAAAGCCCCGATCGGGTTCGATCCGCCGCCGGGAATGACATAGGGCTTGCCGCCCCGCGCCCGCACCACGTCCGCCGTCTTCTCCAGCTCGGCGACCATGTCCGTCCCGCCCGGCACGGTGCGCAGGGTTGCGCCGAACAGCCGGTCCAGCAGCACGTTGCCGTTGCCGACATAGTCCGTCGCCTTGGACCCCGTCCGCTCTTCCAGAATGATTTCGCAGGCCAGACCGTGGGCGGCGGCCGCCGCCGCCGTCTGGCGCACATGGTTCGACTGCACCGCCCCTTGCGTCACCAGGGTGTCGGCGTCCTGTTCGAACGCCGCCCCCAGCAGGAACTCCAGCTTGCGGGTCTTGTTGCCGCCGCCGGCCAGGCCGGTGCAGTCGTCGCGCTTGATCCACAGATCCAGACCCAACTCCTCCGACAGGCGGGGCAGCGGCTCCAGCGGCGTCGGCAGATGGGCCAGGCGGATACGGGCGAAACGGGCGAGATGCATGGGACGGTTTCCTGTTCGCCGTCTTGATAGCCCGCGCCCGTGACATTCAAAAGCGCCAGACCCAGGCCGTCCGCCCCTTCGCCCCGCCTTCGGCCTCAGCCCGGCGCGCCGGCCTCGGCCACACGCGTCGGCGCAACGAAGGCGGCGTCGCACAGGGCCTGGGCGAAGGCTTGCGACGTGACCGCCTGCCGATCCATCAGGGCGTCCAGCACTCCGGCCCCCGCATCCACCGTCACGACCAGCGGATAACGCCCAACCACCTGACCGCCCTGGGCCGGATCGCGCAGTTCCGCCGTCGCCCGCACCCGGTGTTCGGCGCGATCGCCGGCCAGAATGGCCAGGCGCGGCGCCCGGCTCAGCGCCTCGACGTGGATGCTCAGGTTCAGCCGATGCCGACCGCCGGCGCACAGCCCCATTTCGTTCAGCACCTCGTCGTTGAAGGTGTCGGCGAAGTCGTCCTCGGCGTCCAGCCAGCCGGTCGTGGTTGTGACGCTGCCGATCCGCGCCTGCTCGGCCATGGCCGGCGACAGAGCCATCGGCTCGCCGCCGACATCCACCGAGGCGCAGGCCGTCAGTCCCGCACACGCCAGAAACGCCAAGATGGCGGTCGTCTTGATCTGTTTCATGGTTCCCTCTCCCTAGAGGCCCTCACCAAGCGTGACAGAAAATGAACTCCGCCTGAACGCTGTTCGACAAGCGCTTGCAATAACCTTCGCCCTCATCACATGGCCCTCCCACGGTCTGGCTAACGACGGGCCTTTCCGATGCCACGCCGCGCGATCACGCCTCAGTGGAGGCCGCCTTGCCGATGGGCCCCAGATGGGTCTGGTCGAACGACCCTCCGATCTTCAACCCATAACCGAGCATCCGATCCAAGCCGATGTGGGCGCCCCAGATCAACGCCAGCGGCGTCAGCATGGGCGCCGCCCACAGACCGGCCAGACCCAGCACCACTGGACCCGCTTGGCTGTGCGCCAGATTATAGGCCCAGGCCCCGACGCGGCCGCCAAACAGATAGCCCGCGAACGACAGGTCAGGCGCCAGGAAGGCTGCTACAAACAGCCACCATGGCGCGCCGATATGGGCGTAGAGCCCGACGCACAACACCAGGATCGCCAGGCTTTCCAGCCTCAGCCAGTTCCGCATCGCGGGGACCGTCGTCATGCCGCTCATCAGGCGCTCCATATGTCCCGCTTGTGGGACATATGGATATGTCTCATGTATGGGACATGTCAACCGTACTCCCAAAGGTTCGCCCTCGCGATCGACCCGCGACCGAAACCGCCATCGTCGAGGCCGCCCGCCGACTACTCCTCCGCGACGGCTGGACAGCACTGAATGTCCAGGCTCTTGCCGCCGAGGCGGCCGTGGATCGCAAGTTGATCTATCGCTATTTCACCGATCTCGACGGCGTGGTCGAACGCCTGGCCGCACGAGCAGACATCTGGCTGGGCCAGGCTCTTGCAAAACGGCCGCCGTCGACGGCGAGCACCTATCGCGACTTCATGCGCGAGTCGGTCCTGGCCTATCTGCATGTCCTGCGCACCCAGCCTCTGGTTCTGCGGATGCTGGCCTGGGAGATCGCGCAGGACACGCCGCTTCTGCGGCGCCTGGAAGCGGCCCGGTCGCGCGTGATGCAGGACTGGATGGCCGCGCGTCGCCCTCAGATCGCTCTTCCCGCCGAGGGGGATGCGGTCGCGCTGAACGTCATCGTTCTGGCGGCGGTTCAGCACCTGGCCCTGGCTTCCGACGCGCGGGGCCGCTTCGCCGGCGTTGAACTGGACGACCCGGGGTGGGCCCGAATCGAGGCCGCGATCGATCGCCTGATGCAGGTCTGGCCGGATTGATCGCCGTGGCGGAGGACGTCGGGAGCCAAAGCCGGTGCCCAAGCGTTGCCGCCGCATGACCGCCGCCGCGCCGCTCTTGGATCTGCAACGCGAGCGCGCCTATGTCCGCGATCTGGGCCGCGCCTTCGCCGGCGCCCTGGTGTTCAACATCCCGCTGTTGATGACGATGGAGATGTGGGCGCAGGGCGTGATCATGGACCGCTGGCGGCTGCTGACCTTCATCGTCGCCGGCCTGCCGCTGCTGTACGGCCTGGCCTATTACGCCGGCTTCTCCAAGCGGCGCGGGCCGGTCAACGAAGCGCTGGACACCGCCGTGGCCCTGGCCGTCGGTTTCATCACCGCCTCCATGCTCCTGATCCTGTTCGGCGTCGTGGAATGGGACGCGCCGCCGCGCGAGGGCCTGGGCATGGTCGCGCTTCAGGCCATTCCCGGCGCCATGGGCGCGCTTCTGGCCCGGCGTCAGCTCAGCGGGGACGGCGGGGGCGACACCGACGAGGATCAGGCCTCCTATTTCGGCGAACTGTTCCTGATGGCGGCCGGCGCCCTTTTCTTCGCCCTGAACGTGGCCCCGACCGAGGAGATGATCCTGATCGCCTACAAGGCGACGCCCGCCCACATCCTGGCCCTGATCGCCGTCTCCATCCTTCTGCTCCATCTGATCGTCTTCAAGGCGGGCTTCGCCGGTCAGGAAGAGGCCGATCATCCGATCAAGGCCTTCCTGCATTTCACCCTGCCCGGCTACGCCATCGCCCTGGCCGTCAGCCTGTTCACCCTGTTCCTGTTCGGCCGCACCGACGGCCATGCCGTCGCCGGCGTGGTCCAGACCATGGTCGTCCTGGGCTTCCCCGCCGCCATAGGCGCCGCCGCCGCCCGTCTGTTGGTCTGACCCCATGCCCACGAAGAAGAAGCCCGCCGCATCGACCCGCCCTCTGTTGCAATGGGGCATGGCCTTGCTCGGCGCCGTCATCACCCTGACCGCCATCGGCATCGTGGTGTGGGAGGCGCTCCAGCCCACAGCCCCGCCCGCGCTCAGCGCCCGCATCGTCGCCGTGGACGTCACCGCCGCAGGCCAGGTCGCGACCGTCCGGGTTCAGAACGACGGCGACGACACCGCCGCCGCCGTGGACATCGAAGGGGTTCTGGGCGATCAGACCGCGACCGCCAGCCTGGACTATGTCCCCGGCCACGGCCACGCCAAGGCCTACCTCCGCTTCGACGCCGATCCGCGCTCAGCAGCCGTCTCGGTCATGGGCTGGTCGGCGCCCTGAGCCTGGGTTATGGTGGCGACGTTCTCCGGGGGGTCGCAATCGAGCGGCTGAGATAGAGGTTTCTCCTCTGACCCGTCGAACCTGATCCGGGTCATGCCGGCGAAGGGATGAGTACGCTTCTGGTCCACGCTACAGGACCCTCGCGCCCGACGTCGGCGGACCTCAAACCGTTTGAGGCCGCCATGAACATCCAAGTCACCCCGCCCGCCCTGCCCGAAGAGCTCGACCTGGCTCAAGCAGCGAGCGACCGTGTCGCGAGCGCTAGCCACGAAGGGAATGTGGATCTGGCGCTGAAAGACGCCCGCGAGCAGGTGATGAAGGAGACAGGGACCATCCCGACCGGCGAACGGGCCGGCAGCCGCAAGGTCTATGTCGCCGGCGAACTCTATCCCGACATCCGCGTCCCCTTCCGCGAGGTCGCCGTCCACCCCTCGGCCAACGAGCCGCCGGTGACCATCTATGACTCATCGGGCCCCTACACCGATCCGACCGTGACCATCGACATCAAGCGCGGCCTGCCCCACGTCAAATCCAGCTGGCAGCTGGATCGCGGCGACATCGCCCCCGTCGCCAATCCGCGCGAGGTCAAGCCCGAGGACAACGGCCATGCGTCCGGCCGCCACCTGGCCCCGCGCTTCGACACCTCCAACCACCGCGTCTTCAAGGGCGTCGAGGGCCGCCCCGTCACCCAGTACGAATACGCGAAAGCCGGCATCATCACGCCCGAGATGGAATATGTCGCCATCCGCGAGAACCTGCGACGGGATGCAGTGGCGAGTGGCGAGTGGGGAGTGGCGAGCCAAACTGCTCAGACTGTCACCCTGGCAGACGGCTCGACCGTGCCGCTTCCCGCATCGACCTCGCCACTCGCCACTCGCCACTCGCCACTGGAGCGCGACGGCGAATCCTTCGGCGCCAGCATCCCCGACTTCGTGACGCCCGAGTTCGTGCGGCAAGAGATCGCCCGCGGCCGCGCCATCATCCCGCACAACATCAACCACCCCGAGGTCGAGCCGATGATCATCGGCCGCAACTTCCTGGTGAAGATCAACGCCAACATCGGCAACTCGGCCGTCCTCAGCTCCGTCGACGACGAGGTCGACAAGCTGGTCTGGGCCACCCGCTGGGGCGCGGACAACGTCATGGATCTGTCGACGGGCCGGAACATCCACAACATCCGCGACTGGATCATCAGGAACTCGTCCGTCCCCATCGGCACCGTGCCCATCTATCAGGCGCTGGAGAAGGTTGGCGGCGTCGCCGAGGACCTGACGTGGGAGGTGTTCCGCGACACCCTGATCGAACAGGCCGAACAGGGCGTGGACTATTTCACCATCCACGCGGGCGTGCGCCTGCCCTTCGTGCCGATGACGGCGAAGCGGGTGACCGGCATCGTCTCGCGCGGCGGCTCCATCATGGCCAAGTGGTGCTTGGCCCACCACAAGGAGAGCTTCCTCTACGAGCATTTCGAGGACATCTGCGACATCATGCGCGCCTATGACGTGTCATTCAGCCTGGGCGACGGCCTGCGCCCCGGCTCCATCGCCGACGCCAATGACGAGGCCCAGTTCGCCGAGCTGCGCACCCTGGGCGAACTGACGAAAATCGCCTGGGCCAAGGGCTGCCAGGTCATGATCGAGGGCCCCGGCCATGTGCCGATGCACAAGATCAAACAGAATATGGACGAGCAGCTGAAGCACTGCCACGAGGCGCCCTTCTATACGCTCGGGCCCCTGACCACCGACATCGCGCCGGGCTATGACCACATCACATCCGCGATCGGCGCGGCCATGATCGGCTGGTTCGGCACGGCCATGCTCTGCTACGTCACGCCCAAGGAGCACCTGGGCCTGCCGGATCGTCAGGACGTCAAGGACGGCGTCATCACCTACAAGATCGCCGCCCACGCCGCCGACCTGGCCAAGGGCCACCCCGCCGCCCGCCTGCACGACGACGCCCTGTCACGCGCCCGGTTCGAGTTCCGCTGGGAGGATCAGTTCAACCTGGGTCTGGACCCCGAAACCGCCCGCAAATACCACGACGCCACCCTGCCCAAGGAGGCCCACAAGACCGCCCACTTCTGCTCCATGTGCGGCCCCAAGTTCTGCTCGATGAAGATCAGCCAGGACATCCGCGACGCCGCCGCCGCCCAGAACGACGCCGGCGCCTCCCTGTCGGAAGCCGAAGCCGGCATGGCGGAGATGAGCGCGAAATTCCGGGCCGGGGGCGGCGTGGTGGAGGTGAAGGTGTGAGGGCGTAGCCGCAATGACCTCTGGTTAACAACCGACAACTTAGTCTAGATTCGGAGAACATGATTCGCTTGGGAGGGCGACTTGGCGGCTCCAATGATCCTGACCACCTTCGCTGAGGTGGATTTGAGCGACCCGTTCTTCGACTCTCTCAAAGCTGCATACAAAGAGTTTCCGGTTTGGTTTGCATCAAAGGCAAGCGAACCAGTCTACGTCACATTTAAAGAAGATGGACAGCTTCGCGGCTTTCTTTACCTAAAAGTCGAGCACGGCATCATCGATGATGTCGATCCACCTCTCCCTGCTGCAGACAGAATGAAGGTGGGCACGCTAAAAATCGTTGCCCACGGCACGAAGCTTGGCGAGCGTTACGTAAAGAAAATATTTGATGCAGCTATAAAGGCAGGAGTCGATGGCGTTTACGTTACAGTTTTCGAAGAGCACGCGGGCCTAATACGTCTATTCAAACGATACGGATTCACGCAATACGCTACAAAAACGAGCCCAAACGGAACAGAGTTAGTTTTTATTCGTGATTTCTCGGTTCTGACCGGCAAAATTCGCCGCGACTACCCATTCATTCACCAAAATGGGCACAAAAAGTATCTACTTGCCATATATCCCGAATGGCACACAAAACTGCTACCAGATTCAATATTAAACAACGAATCTAAAGATATTGTAGAGGACCTGTCCCACACCAACACTATACATAAAGTCTATATTTGCTCTATGAATGTGGGCGGACTGAAGCGCGGCGACATCCTCGTAATGTACCGATGCTCCGACGGTAAGGGAGCGGCATATTTCCGGTCCGTCGTAACCTCTATCTGCGTGGTAGAAGAGGTCCGGTCGCGGAAGGATTTTCGCGACAAGGGCGACTTCCTAAATTACGCTCGCCCACATAGCGTCTTCAGTGAAGACGAGTTGGAGGCGTGGTGGGATTCCGGCAAGCGAATGCACGTCATTCGCATGACCTACAATGCCGCCTTTGAAAAACGCACCACTCGAGGGCAGCTCATCGACACCGTTGGGCTGAGCTCTACGCGCCGCTATGACTTTTTCGAACTCTCCCAGACTCAGTTCGATCACATTTTGAAGTTAGGGAAAATCAATGAAAGTCTTGTTGTCGATTAAACCCGAATTCGCGGATAGAATATTTTCCGGCGAAAAAACCTTCGAATTCAGAAAGAGCGTTTACAAAGATCGATCCGTAAAAACGGTCGTAGTATACGCAACTCAGCCGGTTGGAAGACTGGTTGGAGAGTTTGATGTTGCTGATATCATGTCGGATACTCCTGAAAAATTGTGGGAGACAACAAGAAAAGGCGCTGGAATTTCTCAGCAACTTTTTGAAAGCTATTTCAATGGGCGAGACTGTGCATTTGCTCTGAAAATTGAGAATGTGATTCAGTACCCAGAGCCTGTAATGCCACACGAAATAATCGACAATTTTGTACCACCTCAGTCGTATATGTACGTGGATGATGCCGGAAGACGGCGATCAGCCCATGAAAACGAAACTTTACAACTTCTCTAGGTTCAAAAATGAAGCGAGAGGTCTCTATTCTATTTGGCCTTTCGGGCGTGGGAAAAACCACGATGGGAAGACGAGTAATAGATCAAGAGACGGGTATTTCTCACGTTTCCGCCAGCGACTTGCTTAAGGCTGCACATTCACAAACCGGGGAAGAGCTTCGAACGGCCCAACAAGACCGTTTGGTCGAAAATCAGCAGGTATTGGCGTCAGCACTCAGTGAATGGCCGTTCCCTGCCGGCACTCGACATATCCTTCTGGATGCACACAGCGTTATTGATAATGACAAAGTGCTGGTGGACATTCCGGTAGATGCGATTGCGTCCCTTAAGCCTAGTAGATTGATCTTTCTAACGGACGACCCCGCCGCCATTGCGACACGTCGACTTTCTGGTGACCGTCCACGCCCCGTGCGGACAACTTCAGAACTCAATGAACATCAAGAGCGATCGCTAACCGTTTGCAGGGGCTATTCAGAAGAGATGGGCGTATCGCTCGTAGTGGTAAAATCGGGAGACTTAGCGGGCTTCCGCGCCGCCCTAGCGATTTGACCATGCCCACCCTCGTCCTCCTCGCCGGGCCTAACGGCGCCGGAAAGACCACCTTCATCAACGGCTTCCTGCGCGAGCGAACGGAGACGTTTCAGTTCGTCAATCCGGATGAAGTCGCCCGTGGCCTGACCGGCGACGGTCCAGCACGCGATCTGGCGGCGGGGCGTCTGGTTCTGGAGCGGCTGGACGGGCTGACGCGCGCCGGGGCGGACGTGATTCTTGAAACCACTCTGGCGACGCGCTCGCATGCCGTTCGCATTCGGCATTGGCGGGCGCTCGGCTATCGAGTGGAACTGGTCTATCTGCGGCTGCCCAACGCCGACTATTCGGTTGCACGCGTCGCCCGCCGGGTCGCACGCGGCGGACATGGCATTCCCGAAGATACCCTGCGCCGCCGCTTCCTGCTCAGCGCCGAATATCTCGAAACGACCTACAAGCCCGCCGTCGATGCCTGGAAAATCTACGCCAATGGCGACGACGGTCTCGATCTGCTAGATTGGGGACCGCGATGAACAAGATGCTGATCGACCACGAAACGGCGCTGAAGGCCGCGCGCCGCGCCGCCGAAATGGCGAAGCATGGCACGCGCGAGGAGCAGTCCGGCAAGTTCCTGCCGCCGCCCGGCTGGAAGGGGCATCTGGTCACCGCCGCCGACGCCGCGCCTGCGTCGAAGAAGCGGGCCTAAGCTTTCCCTCTCCCAACGGGAGAGGGAATGCATAGCTAGCCCCTCTACCTATGCACGACGTCCCTACCCCGGCCGTTGAAATCCCTCGCCTTTCGCGAAATCGACGCCCTCTACCCGATCACGCCTCGGGGCGGCCTTAGACTGGCGGCGCGTCCTGTGTCGGGCGCGGGCGACAGGCCGGGGATGGGATGGACGACGACCACAGCTATGACGACGGCGGGTTCGAGGGGCCGCGCGATCCGTTTTACGATGCGATGACCCAGCAGGCGCTGGATCAGATCCGCATCCTGCGCGAGGCGGGTCTGGAGCAGACGTATCGCGACGCCCTGCATCACGATTCCTCGCCCGAGGCCGAGGCCGCCTTCTGGCGCGCGCACGGCCTGCCGATGCATCTGTTGCGGCTGCCCGATCTGGCTGCCTCGGACCCCGCTGCGCGCGCGGCCGACCGGGTGCAGAACCGGGGCTATCGCCGCCTGTCGAAGGAGGCGTGGGAGGCGGCGGGCACGGCCTATCTGGCGGGGTCCACGGCGGAGGAGGTCAGCGCCGTCTATGGCATGGCGGTCAGCACCTTTCGCGCCCGCGCCAGGGACGAAGGTTGGCGGCGCGAGGATCAGCCCGATCCGCTGCGCGAGCCGATCGACCTGGAGGCCGAGACGGCCGAGGGTCTGCCTGACTATGGGGCCATGGCGGGCCACGCCCTGGTTCGGCTGAACCGGGCGCTTCAGGCCGGGCGCGCGCTGGAGGCCGCGCGCTGGGTGCGGCTGCACGCCGACCTGACCCGGATGGCGGCCGCCCCGCCCGCACCTTCGTCTCCGTCCCCGCCCGCACCGCCGCCGCCCCCAGCGCCGCCCAAGGAACCCGACCTGGGCGAACGCGCCGCCGCCGTCGCCGAACAGGTCGGCCAGATCGCCCGCGAGGCCTGCGCCCTCAAACGCGGCGATTACGCCGGCCGTGACGCCCTGATGGCCCGCCTCGAAGCGCTCGACGACCTGAAACCGGCCCCGCGATCAGACGAATTAGACGAAATAGACGGTGTTTTTGTCCCCCGACCGCCGGACTGACCGTCTCCTCCCCATCGCCTGCGATGGGGAGGGGGACCGCGCCCTTCGGGCGGGGTGGAGGGGCTCTTGAGGCCTCACAGACGTCGATTTTGCAGAAGGACCCCCTCCGTCACGGCGCCAAGCGGCGCCGCGCCACCTCCCCGCTGCGCAGGGAGGAGACGGCCTAGACCTCCGACGCGATCTTGCGCAGCGCCTCTTCGAACACCTGCGCCGGCTGTCCGCCGCTGATCAGATATTTGCCCTCGACCACCACGGCCGGGACCGAGGTGATGCCGCGTGCGCGCCACAGGTCTTCGGCCTGGCGCACGGCCTGGGCGTAGCGGCCCGAGGCCAGAACCTCGCCCGCCTCGGCCCGGTCCAGCCCGGCCTTTTCGGCGGCGGTGGTCAGGACGCCGGCGTCGGTCAGGTTCTTGTTCTCGGTGAAGTGGGCGCTGAACAGCGCCTGTTTCAGGGCCTTCTGCTTCTCCGGCGCCGTCTCGTGCGCCCAGTGCAGCAGCCGGTGGGCGTCGAAGGTGTTCCAGATGCGGCTGTCGTCGGTCATGCGCATGTCGAAGCCGACCTCGCCCGCCCGCTCGCGGATCATGGCGCGGTTGGCGGCGGACTGCTCAGGCGACGCGCCGTATTTGCGGCCGATGTGTTCGACGATGTTCTCGCCCTCGGGCGCGATCTGTGGGTTCAGCTCGAACGGCTGAAAGGCGATGTCGGCGGCGATCCCCTCGTCCTTCAGCGCGTCCAGCGCCGTGTCCAGCCCGCCCAGCCCCACCACGCACCAGGGGCAGACGACGTCGGAGATGAAGTCGATCTTCAGGGTCTTGAGCGGAGCGTTCATGGCGCGGCCTTCTGGAACAGCGTGTGTTGCATAAGGATATGGCGACGCCGCGCCGCGCGACAAGTCTCAGCCCAGGCTCAAATCTCTCGGCGGGCGGATCCGGCGCCAGCGCGCCTCCACGAAGGCGAAGGCGCCGAAGGCCATCAGCCCCGCCGCCGTCAGCCCCAGGATCCACGATCCGCCCGGCTGGGCCTCCAGCGCATCCAAGGCCGCCGCCGTCGTCGTCACCTCGCCCGAGCGCGCATGCAGCCCCGCCAGAACCACGAACACCCCCAGCGGCAGATAGGCGAACCCGCGCGCCGCATAGCCCGCCCGCGCCAGCGCCGTCGCCGTGCCGCAGAAGGCCTTGGGGCAGGCCAGGGCGTCGTCGAAATCGTCGCGGACAGCCCTGACGATATTGCCGACGCCGACGCCCAGCACCACCAGCCCGGCACCGATCAGCAGCACCTCGCCGAATGGCATCCCCAGCAGCATGGCAGCCTTCTCCTGATTCTCGGCCACGCTCTCGGCCTGGGCCGTCGAGGCGTTTGTCGCCTCGCCGAACTCGTCCAGATATTCGAACACCCCCAACGCCAGCACGCCGTAGAACAGGCCGCTGACCGCCTGGCCCGCGCGCGTGGCCCAGCCCTTCAGGTCGCTGCCCTCGTGATCCGCGTCGAACACCGCCTGCAACACCCGCCAGCCGACGAAGGCCCAAAGCCCCAGTCCCAGCAGCACCAGCCAGACCTTGCCGAACGGCTGCTCGGCCAGCCAGCCCGCCGCCCCGCTGGTCCCCACCGCATCGCCGATCCGGTCCGTCGCCGCCAGCAGGGTCAGCGCGCCGGCCGACAGGTAAACGAAGCCCCGCGCCCCATAGCCGACCCGCGCCGCCCATTCGATCAGGGTCGCCAGCGGCGGCAGGCGAAGGGACTTGGCAGCGTTCATGAGGCGTCTCTCGGCGGCGTCAGGACGCCCTCAACGCTGTGACGACGACAAAGGCTCCGCTTCACCCTGTGTCGACATCCGACAGACGCCCGCAGGCGTATGCCGTTAAGGTTCGCGTCCTTGGGAGGCGTTCAGTTGAACATCTACGAGTTTCACTTCTTCGACGAGGCGGATCGCCGCCCCCTTCTCGACTTCTTCGACGGGGCCGACGACGCATCGGCGTTGGAGGCGGCGAGGACGCAGCTCTCGCATCACGCCTCCTGCGCGGGGGTGGAGGTTCTGGAGGCCGGCCGTCTGGTCGGGCGCGTCACCCGCTGAACCTCGTTGGCGCTCTGCTCGCTGGCGTACACAGCGCAGTAAAGACACGACTTTTCCCCAGCAAGCCGTGTGATATATAGCAACGCTGTGTCGAGTTTCGACAGACGCCGCGATCAGATCGCCTTATGCGCGAACTCATGAACCGCCTTTCGTCCGGTAACCGATTGATCCAAGGGATGAACCCTGACGATCGAGACGCCCTGCTCGCCATCGCCACAGCGATGGAATTCGCGCCCGGCCACGTGTTCAGCGAGCCTGACGACGCCATCGAACACCTGCATTTCATCGACAGCGGCTTCTGCTCCTCGGTGGCGGTTCTGGAAGACGGCCGGACGGTGGAGACCGTGATGATCGGCCGCGAGGGCGTGCTGGGCGTCGTCGCTTCGGTCGTGCCGCAACAAGCCCATACCCGCAGTGTGGCCCAGGTCGCCGGGACGGCGCGCCGGGTGGACGCCGCCAAGTTCCGCGCCCTGTCGGCGCAACGGCCGGGCGTTCGCGACGCCGTCGCCGACTACATGGCGCGGCTTCAGGGCGAGTTGGAGCAGTCGGCCGCCTGCAACGCCCTGCACCACGCCGGGCAGCGGTTCGCCAAATGGCTGCTGCGATGCCACGACAGGGTCGAGGGCGACACCCTGAATCTGACGCAGGAGTATCTGGCCTCCATGCTGGGCTCCCAGCGGACGACGGTGAACGAGGCGGCGCAGGGGCTTCAGAAGGCGGGGGCCATCGCCTATTCGCGCGGCCGGATAACCGTGCTGGATCGCGCCGCCTTGGAACGCGCAGCCTGCGAATGCTACCGCCGGGGCGGAGACCGGCAGCCCTAGTCGACCTGGGCGGCCGGCAGTTCGAGCACCGCCTTCAGCCCGCCCATGTCGCTGTCCGACAGCATCAGCCGCCCGCCGTAGGCGCGCGTCAGGTCGTCCACGATCGACAGGCCCAGACCCGAACCCGGCGCGCTCTCGTCAAGCCGCGCGCCGCGCTGCATGACCGTGTCGCGCTGATCCGCCGGCAGGCCCGCCCCGTCGTCTTCGACCACCAGGATCATCTGGCCCAGGCCGCTGCCGCCCGCCGAGACGCGCACCCGGCGCCGGGAGAACTTGGCGGCGTTCTCGATCAGATTGCCCAGGATTTCCTGCAAATCCTGACGCTCGCCCAGGAAGGACAGGCTGTCGGGCGCGCGCCAGTCGATCTCGACGTTCTTGTCGCGGAACACCTGTTCGATCATCACCGCCAGCTCGTCCAGCACCTCGGCGACGGGCGTCGTCTCGCCCAGACCGTGGGCGGCGCGGGCGGCGGCGCGGGCGCGGCGCAGGTGGTGATCGACCTGGCCCTGCATGATCCTGGTCTGGCGCCGCACCAGCTCAGGCAGATCGCCCTCGCTCGTCCCCGCCTCCGCCAGCATGACGGAGATCGGCGTCTTCAACGCATGGGCCAGGTTGCCGACGTGGGTGCGCTGGCGATCCACGACCTCCTGATTGTGATCCAGCAGGCGGTTCACCTGCTCGGCCAAAGGCTGGATTTCCTGGGGGTATGAGCGGCCGATCCGCGCCGACCTGCCCTTGCGCACATCCGCGATCTCGTCGCGCAGGTCGAAGAGGGGGCGCAGGCCGATGCGCACCTGAATGAAGACCGCCGATACGAGTCCGAGCCCCAAGATCAGGAAAGCGATCCAGGTTACGCGGGCGAACTGGCGCGTGTCCGCGTCGACGTCGGAGCGATCCAGCGCGGCGATGAAGATGACCGGATGTTCGTGCCGGGGGATCGACTTCATACTGGCGGCGACGCGCAGCGGCTCGCGCGTCTCGGCGTCGTCCTTGGGGCCGGTGGTGTTGAAGGTGATGACGTCGCCAAAGGCCGCATCCAGGCGCGCGGGCAGGTCGGCGGGAAGGGCGAGGTCATAGCTCCACAGCGAGTTGGAGCGGGCGAGATTGACCAGCCGACCGTTGGGGCGAACCTCCATGATCTGCCAGTATTTGCCCGACAGCAGGCGCAAGGTTCGGGCGTCCTGGATCTGCGGAATGGCTTCGCCTTGCGGCGTGCGACTGGCGCTGACCACGATCTCGTCGATCGTCTCGTTCAGCATGGCGCCCAGACGCCGCAGGGCGGATTCCTGAAAGGCCTGGGTCAGCACCAGCGCTGAAATGACCAGAGCGACCACGATCCAGGCCGAGGCCAGCCAGATCAGCCGACGGGTCAGGGAGCGACCGGGGCGACCGAACCAGCGGCCCCAGTCGTGGAGCCCGCCGGCGTTGGGTTTCGAAGCCGTCGCCTCGGTCACGCCGGGTCGGATTCGCCCGCCAGCGGCGTCAGCCGATAGCCGAGGCCGCGCACGGTCTCGATGCGGTCCGATCCGACCTTCTTGCGCACCCGGCCGATGAAGACCTCGATGGTGTTGGAATCACGGTCGAAGTCTTGGTCGTAGAGGTGTTCGACCAGTTCGGTGCGGCTGATGACGCGGCCCTGGTGCATCATCATGTAGTGCAGCAGCCGGTATTCCAGCGAGGTCAGGCGCAGGGGCTCGCCATTGACGCTGGCCCGCGCCGCGCGAGGATCAAGCCGCAAGCCGCCGCACGACAGGGTCGCAGAGGCGATGCCCGCCGAACGGCGCAGCAGCGCCCTCAGGCGCGCCAGCAGCTCTTCGGTATGGAAGGGCTTGGTCAGATAGTCGTCGGCGCCGGCGTCGAAGCCCGCCACCTTGTCCGACCAGGCGCCGCGCGCCGTCAGGATCAGGACCGGCGTCGTCTTGCCCTCGCGCCGCCAGCGCTCCAGCACCGACACGCCGTCGATCTTGGGCAGACCCAAGTCCAGGACGATGACGTCATAGGGTTCGTTCTCGCCCAGATAATGGGCTTCTTCGCCGTCCGGTGCATGGTCCACGGCATAGCCCGCGTCGCCCAGCGCCGCCTTAAGCTGACGCGACAGATCCGCGTCGTCCTCGACCAGAAGCACCCGCATCAGTTCGGCCTGCGACGTTGATTGTTGTTGTCTGGACGCGCCTGTCCGGTCTGGCCGTCAACCACCACCTCGCGCACGCGTCCGTCGCGTTCGACCAGGACGGAATAGTTGCCGTCGCGGCGCGGTTGGGTGTCGATGGGACGACCGCCGCCGGCCTCGCCGCCACGACGACGGGCTTCGTCGGGACTGACGCGCGGACCACGGTCCTGCGAGCGCTGATCCTGGTCGCGCGACTGGGCCTGCGCCGACGTCGTCATGACGGGCGCAAAAGCCAGACCGAGAGCCAGAGCCAGGGCCGGAGGGGCGATCAGGAGAGGGGCGGGTTTACGAAACATGGCGACCGATCTAGTCCCGATCATCTGAACGGGCGCTGAATACGTCGTATAGTTTAAAGCGAACGCTGCTCCAAACCGGAGACCAGATCAAAAGACGGCGGCGTGACGTCTTTTCATCCAGATGAACCGAACCTGATCGATCCTGTTCAGAACCGGCTCAGTCGCCGGGTGCTCAAATCGCCTCATCGCTGGTCACCCCGACCGGCACAACATTTGAGGAGATCGCCATGCGCAAGCTCATCGTCCCCGCCATCGCCCTGGCCGCCGCCTCGGTCGCCGCGCCGTCCTTCGCTCAATCCTATCACCACCGCCCGGCCCCGCCCCATCACGCTAGTTATGGCTCGTGGCAGTCGATCAACGCCCGCCAGGCCAACCTGGACCGCCGCATCGACCAGGGCTACCGCAATGGCCAGCTAAGCCGCCGAGAGGCTATCCGCCTGCGCAGCGAGTTCGACAGCCTGCTGCGCCTGGAAGCCAACTACCGCCGCGGCGGCCTGACCGCCTGGGAACGCCAGGACCTGGACCGTCGCTTCGACCGCCTCTCGGTCCAGATCCGCTACGAACGCCGCGATCACGACAATCGTCGCGGCTGAGCCTTGAGTAAAACGATGAGAGGCGCGGTCGAAAGGCCGCGCCTCTCTTCCGTTCCAGCCTCAGTTGTCGACCGTCGGACCGATGACATCACACGGCGAAGATGGCGACCCCGGCAGGACTCCAACCTGCGACCTCGGCTTTAGGAAAGCCTTGCTCTATGCAGCTGAGCTACGGGGCCACGCAGGACGCCGTAGCGGGTCGGGGCGGCGGGGGGAAGTCGGGGCGGCGAAAAAGTGGGGCGCGTCTTGGCAAGGCGTTTGTGGTTAAGGGGCCTTAACCTACCAGATATCGCGGTGAACAAAGGACGAAACGGGCGATGTCAGCGATTCGGTCCTGATTCGTTTCGCCCTTGTTCCGCGTGAACGGAACGGCCGTTAACCGACGGGCGGGACGTGGGCGATCAGGGCGCGCAGGCCCTCCAGAAGGCGGTCGGAATCTGAGCTGGCCTGACCCTGGGCGGCCAGGGTCAACCGAAGCGCGCGCACGTGGACCTCGACCGACGGCCACGACCATGCGCCGGCGTCCTGCATCCGGTCGGCGATCTCGCAGAGGCTGAAGGCGGCCTCGAAGAAGGTCGGCACATCCAGATAGCCGGCCATGTCGACCATGGCGGAGGCCAAGGCGTAGATCTGGACCGGAGCATCGTCGGAACGCGTAGCGCATAGGGCCGCGATGGCGTCGACGTTGGCCGCCAATAGGGCGAAGACGTTGTCGCGCTGTTCGTCCAGCGCCTGGTTGGCGCGAGACTCGGCCTCGACGATCAGACGACCGCCCGGACGCGCCATCTGGCGCTGGAGCGAGGTGTGGACTCGGCGGATCTTGGCCGGCTTGGGCGCGGCGGCGGACCCGGTCACAGGCTGACCTTCATCGGCTTCAACAGCATGTCGATCTCGTCCTGGTCCATGTTTTCCTCCACCGCCTCGCCCAGGTCGCCGGACAGATCGCTTTCGCGACGACCATCGGTGCCGGGCGGCGGGCCGTAGTTGTGCACCCGGCGGTCGGGGCCGATGTAGTGTTCGGTCTCGACGAAATCCCGGTCCTCGCCGCCCAACCAGATGATCCGCTTGAGCAGCAGCGAGGGCGACAGGGGCTTGGCGACGATAAAGCTGGCGCCGCAGTCGCGGCCCTGATGGACCTTGGCCTGGGAGGCGTGACCCAGGATCATGATGACGGGCACATAGCGAGTCGGCGCAGGCGCGTCGCGCCGCAGCCAGCGGACGAAGTCATAACCGTCCATGTCCGGCATGATGCAGTCGATCAGGATCAGATCGACTGAACGCCGCGCCAGCAGCTCGACCGCCGCCTGGGCCGAGGTGCACTTGATCTGCTCCTTGCAACCGAAGCCCTGAACGATGGAGGCCAGCATATCCAGCGACGTGGGCTGGTCGTCGATCAGAAGGACCGTCGTGTGCGCCAGGTTGACCCGATCGCTCTTGGCCATGACGTCAGAACAGCATCAGGTCGCCGGCGTCGGCGGTCGCTGCCTGCCGCTGCTCGCCGGCGGCGGGGCGCAGGCGGCCGGCCATGTCGGCCAGCGACAGACGGCTGACGGCCTCGGACGGGCTGGCGCCGCCGCCCAACATGCGCAGGACGCCGGACAGGGCTTCGAGACGTTGGGTCAGGGCGTCCAGAGCCTGGGCCTGGGTCAGGGCGTTTGGACGTTCCTCCGGCGGGGCGCGGCGGACCAGATCGCTGACCAGGGCCTCGATCCCGTCGATGCCTTCGCGCACCATCATCAGCTCATCAGCGACCGCGGCCAGCAGATCGGCGTGTTCGGGAGGGGCGCTCATTGTCAGAACAGTTCCAGGGCGCCGGTGTCGACCGGGGCCATGACGGGCACGGGCTTGGGCGCGACGACGTCAGTCACGGCGCGTTGCAAGGCCCGGCCGGTGACGGGCCAATAGTGCAGGCGCCGGCCGCCGTCGCCACGCAGGCTGCCGCCCACCACGGGAATGCCTTCGTCGCGGAGGAATTTCTCGGCGAAGTCGGCATTGCTGCGTCCGACGTCTCGCAAGGAATCGAACATGCGGCCGCCGCCGAACAGCTTGGCCTCCAGCCGGTCGCGCCGGGCGCCGGCCTTGAGCATGTCGTTGATCAGCAGTTCCATCGCATAGGCGCCATAGCGACGCCCAGCGTCCGTCCCCGCGCCCGAGCCTTCGGGCAGCAGGAAGTGGTTCATCCCGCCGACGCCGGCCAGCGGATCGCGCACGCACATGGCGACGCAGGAGCCCAGGATGGTGCTGAGGACGACGTTGGGATCGGACGTGATGTGGTGCTCGCCCTGACCGACGTGAACGCGTTTTTCGGTCGTGTCCTTCAGCGCCGCGAACGTCATGTCAGAGGACCGAAGACGGCTTCCAGCTTGCCCTTCAGCTGGGCCACGGTGAAAGGCTTGACCAGGTAGTTGTTGACGCCGAATTGCACCGCGCGCTGGACCAGTTCGCGGTCGGCGCGGCCCGTCAGCATGATGAAGGCGGTCTTGGAGGTGGGGGGATGGGCGCGCACGGCGCGCAGCAGGCCCAGACCGTCCAGGTTCGGCATATTGTAGTCGGAGATGATCAGGTGCGCGGGCTTGGACACGATCTCGCGCAGCGCAATTTCGCCGTCGGCGGCCTCGCGGATCTCGCGCACGCCCAGCTGTTGCAGGCTGGTGCGGACCAGCGAGCGCATCGTCATCTGATCATCGACGACCAGGCAGTGAAGTGAGGCGGCGGCGGGCATAGGTTACGCTCCCGGTTAGGCGACTGACCGCGCGGCCGGATCGGCGCACAGTTCGAGAATGGCGGGGGACAGGCGGTGCAGCGGCAACTGCCGCTCCACGGCGCCGATTTCGTAGGCGGC
This sequence comes from Brevundimonas vesicularis, assembly GCF_027105095.1. Classification (NCBI taxonomy): domain Bacteria; kingdom Pseudomonadati; phylum Pseudomonadota; class Alphaproteobacteria; order Caulobacterales; family Caulobacteraceae; genus Brevundimonas; species Brevundimonas vesicularis. The sequence continues at coordinate 3,065,107 of NZ_CP114278.1, forward strand.
CTTAGGCATGCCGTAGACGACGCAGGTCGCCTCGTCCTGCCCCAGGGTGCGGCCGCCGGCCTGGCGCATGGCCAGCAGACCCTTGGCGCCGTCGCGGCCCATGCCGGTCAGGATGACGCCGGTCATCGGACGCTTAAGCCGGGCGACGGAGTCGAACATCACATCGACCGACGGACGGTGCCCGTTGACCGGATCGCTGGCGACCAGGCGGCAACGGGGCGTCAGGCCGGCGGTCACCTCCAGATGGGTCGCGCCGCCGGGGGCCAGATAGATATGCCCCGGCTTCAGCGGGGCGCCGTCCACGGCCTCGCTCACGCTCGGGGCGCAGACGCGGTCCAGACGCGCGGCGAAGCTGGCGGTGAAGGTCGCCGGCATATGCTGGGTGATCACGGTCGCGGGGCAGTCGAGCGGGAACCCGCTGAGCACGGTCAGCAGGGCCTCGACCCCGCCGGTGGACGACCCGATGGCCAGGATATGGTTGGGATCGGCGTGATAGGTCTGCGGCGCTGCGGCGCCGGCCGGCGTGTCGCCGCGGGCGCGGACGCGCGAGCGGGCGGCGGTCTTCACCTTGCCGATCAGGTCGTGGAAGGCGTCGACGCTGGCGACGGCGGGTTTGGCCACCGCATCCACGGCGCCGATTTCCAGCGCGGCCAAGGTCACGTCGGTTCCCGCCGCCGTCAGGGTCGAGACCATGACCACAGGCATGGGCCGCAGCCGCATGATCTTTTCCAGGAACTCCAGCCCGTTCATATTGGGCATTTCGACGTCCAGAGTGATGACGTCTGGGTTCAGGGCCTTGATCGCGGCGCGCGCCTCGATGGGATCGGCGGCGGTGCCCACGACCTCGATCTCAGGGTCTGACTTCAGGGCGGCCGAGATCAGCCCACGCATGGTCAGGCTGTCGTCGACGACGAGGACGCGAACGGGGCTCATGCGCCACCCAAACGATAGGTGGTCAGGCCGGCCGTCTGCAACTGGCTGGTCGCCGGGCCGGAGACGCGTTCGGAGTGACCGATATAGAGCGTCGCGCCAGGATTCATCAGCGGGGTGAACCGCTTCCAGACCCGTTCCTGGGTCGCGTCATCGAAATAGATGACGACGTTGCGGCAGAAGATGACGTCGAACTTGCCCTTCATGGGCCAGTCGCCGATCAGGTTCAGTTCCTTGAAGCTGACCAGGCGCTTCAACTGCGGGCCGGCGACCCACTGGCCGCGATCGGCGCGGTCGAAATATTTGCGCCACAGGGTGACGGGCGCGGGCTCCAGCGCCTCTTCCGAATAGACGCCGTCATGACCTTGAGCGACCATGTTGGGATCGATGTCGGTGGCCAGGATGCGCACATCCAGCTCGGCCGCCTCGGGCAGGGCCTGGAGCACGGTCAGGGCCATCGAATAGGGCTCCTGCCCGTTCGAGCAGGCCGCCGACCACAGGCGGACCCGGCCGCCGGCGCGGGCACGCGCCGCCAGTTCGGGCATGACCCGGTCGCGCAGGTCGTCGAAATGGTGCGGTTCGCGATAGAAGCGGGTGACATTGGTGGTCAGGGCCGCGGTCATCTTCTGGCGCTCGTCGACACCATCCACGCCCTCGACCAGGGCGCAGTAGTCGCGGAAGCTGGTCAGGCCCAGGGTGCGAAGGCGCTTGGCCAGGCGCGAATAGACCAGCGCGGCCTTGCCCTCGTTCAGGGCGATGCCGGCGTGGGCGTGCAGCATCTGGGCGATGTGGCGGAAATCCTCGGCGGTGAAGACGAATTCGCCCTCGACGATCGATCCCCGGCCGGCGGCGGCGTTCATGCGGCTTCAGCCTCGACTTGCGGCAGGATGTAATCCAGTTCGATCAGGCTGATCATGCGCCCGTCGATGGAGAAGATGCCCTTGACGAACGTCTTGACCTGATCGCTGGCGACATCGGGCGTCGGCTGCACCGAGGCGTCGCTCATCTGCAGGATGTCGGACACCGCATCGACCAGCAGGCCGACCATCCGGCCGCCGATATGGGCGACCATGATGACGTGACGCGCCGTCGGTTCCGAGGTCGTCAGACCGAAGCGTGCGCCCAGGTCGATGATCGGCAGGACGGTGCCGCGCAGGTTGATGACGCCCTTCATGTATCCCGGCGAACGGGGCAAAGGCGTCGCCGGCGTCCAGCCGCGGATTTCGCGCACAGACATGATGTCGACGCAGAATTCCTGACTGCCGATGCGGAAGGCGATCAGTTCACGCTGGAGATCTTTGGCTTCGGTCATGGTTCAGCTCGCGAGCTTGAAGTCGGGACGGACGGATTTGCGGCGCATGTCGGTGACCAGCACGTCGACGTCCAGGATCAGGGCCACGCGCCCGTCGCCCAGGATGGTGGCGGCGGCGACGCCCTCGACCTGCTGGTAGTTGGTTTCCAGGCTCTTGATGACCACCTGGCGTTGGCCCTGGATGGCGTCGAACAGCAGGGCCGCCTGCTGGCCGCCTTCGGTCTCGACGACCACGGCGACGCCTTCGGTTGGGTTCATCGGCTGTTCGCGGAAGCCCATGATCAGGGCCACGTCGATCAGCGGCAGGAAGCGATCGCGGAAGCGGATGACGGGATCCACGCCGCCGACGAAATGCAGGTCCACGGCCTGCGGGGTCAGGCTCTCGACGATGGCCGGCAGCGGTGCGATCAGCGTCTGTTCAGCGGCGGTTACCACCATGCCGTCCAACACCGCCAGCGTCAGCGGCAGGCTGAGGGTGAAGGTCGAACCCTTGCCCGGAACCGAGCTGATGGAGATGCGACCGCCCAGGGCCTGGATCGAGCGTTTGACCACGTCCATGCCCACTCCCCGGCCCGAGATGTCGGAGACGACGGCGGCGGTGGAGAAGCCCGGCGCGAAGATCAGATTGTCGATCTGCTCGTCGGTCAGGGGGGCGTCGGCGGCGATCAGACCCTTGTCGACGGCGATTTTCTTGACGCGTTCGCGGTTGATGCCGCGGCCGTCGTCGGAGATTTCAATGACGATCCGACCCGAGCGGTGCAGGGCGGCGAGGCGCACCGTGCCCTCGGCCGGCTTACCGGCGGCGACGCGCTCTTCGGGCGTTTCCAGTCCGTGGTCGATGGCGTTGCGCAGCATGTGGGTGATGGGCTCGGCTAAGCGTTCGACCACGGTCTTGTCGACCTCGGTATCCTCCCCGGCGGTCACCAGACGGACCTGTTTGGAGACCATGTCGGCGACTTCGCGGACCAGACGCGGCATGCGCTGGAACACCGACTTCACCGGCTGAGCGCGGATCGCCATGACGCTGTCCTGGATCTCGCGGGTCAGCAGTTCCAGGTCTTCCATTCCGAGCGCGATGCCGGAGGACCGGGCCAGGCCGCTTTCCAAAACACGCTGCGACAGCATGGCCTGCTGGATGACCAGTTCGCCGACGACGTTGATCAGGCGGTCCACGCGATCCAGATCGACGCGGATCGTCACCGGCGCGGGCGCGACGGGGGCGACAGGGGCGGAAGTCGTCGCCGCAGCGACAGGGGCGGAAGTCGTCGCCGCAGCGACAGGGGCGGCGACTGGCGGAGCGACGGGCGGGACCGGCGCAGGCTCTGGCTTGACCGCGGCCAAGGGGATGGTTTCAGGCTGAAGCTGGGGCTCAGGCTCGGCGGCCGCGCCGCTCGCCTTGGCCAGCAGGGCGGCGATGTCCAGCTCGTCGCTGGCGGGCAGGACGGCGGCCGGCTCGTCCTCAAACGCACCGATGTCGGATGCGCCAGCTGCGCCGTTCCCCAAGGGCGTGATGGTCAGTTCGCAGTCGCTCTCGACGAAATCGAAGACCTCGCGCACGGCGGCCTCATCGACGGCTGCGGCCAGATCGACGGTCCAGGTCAGGCAGCCGTCCTCGACCGACAGGGCGTCCAGCGTCGGCGTCTCGCTGTCGTCCACGACGACCGTGACCGGGCCGAGGCGGCCCAGTTCGCGCAGAAGCAGGCTGGTCTCGTTGGCGTTGACGTACATCCGGCCCATGGGCTTGAACACGACGCGCCAGCCGGTCGACGTCGTGTCGGCGCCCAAGTCGCCGCCCAGATCCTCGATGGGCAGGGGCGCGGCGTCGTCCAGCGCCATGTCGAAGGCCATGGGGGTGAAGCCGAAGTCGTCTTCGTCTTCTTCGACCTCGACCGGCGCCTCGCCGCCGTGGGTCAGGACCTGCATTTCGGCGACTAAGCCGGCCGACCGCGCCTCGTCCACCGGCGGGATCAGACCCTGGGCCGCCTGAATGTGATCGGCCAGCACGTCGGAAGCGCGCAGCAGGGTCTTGATGGTGATCGGATCGCACGGCTTACGCCCCGCGCGCAGTTCGTCCATCAGGGTCTCGAAGACGTGGGCGAACCGGACCAGGGCCTCCAGGCCGAAGGCTCCTGCCCCGCCCTTGACCGAATGGACGGCGCGGAAGACGGCGTTGATCGTCTCAAGGTCCGTCTGACCCTGTTCAAGCAGCATCAGCTTGGCTTCCAGGTCGGCGAGCAGTTCGTCGCACTCCTGGAAGAAGGTGGCTTTGATGGCTTCGAAGGCGTCCATTGGTTCGGGGTCCGGCGGGCTTTAAGCGATCAGGCGGCGACGCGGCGGACGGCGTCCACCAGCTTGACGGGGTCGAACGGCTTGACGATCCAGCCGGTGGCGCCGGCGGCGCGAGCGCGCGCCTTCTTCTCCACGTCGCTTTCGGTCGTCAGCACCAGCACCGGGGTGGTGCGGTGGTTCGGGTTGGCGCGCACGCCCTCAATGACGCCAAAGCCGTCCATGCGGGGCATGTTGATGTCGGTGATGATGACGTCGGCGCCCTTGGCGTCCAGCGTCTCCAGCCCGTCGACGCCGTCGACGGCCTGGATCACGGTATAGCCCGCATCTTCCAGCGCCATCAGCAGCATGTCGCGCATGGTGCGTGAATCGTCGATCGTCAGAACAGTCTTGGTCATGCCAACGCCCCCTCGGTGTTGAAGTCCGGCGCGCCATAGGCGGCCCATTGTTCCGTCCAGTATTGGGACACAGACCCTAAACTTAGGTTGACGCCGTCGGCCGCCCACGTCTTTCGCGCCGACAACAGAATCTGCAGGCACAGGCCGCCCAGACGCTGGACGGCGGAGGCGTCCAGAACTACCGGGTGACCGCGCAGGGCCAGCAATTCCGCCTTCAACGGCTCGGCTGCATTCAGGTCCAGAACGTCGGACAGGATCAGGGTTTCAGTCATCAGAACTCCTCCCAGCCGTCCTCGACGGCGGTGGCTTGAGGCTTGGGTGCGGCGCCGCCTCGGCCGATGACCTTCAGAGCGGCGGCCATGTGGCTCGACGGCTTGGCGACGGGCGCGGGGGTGCGAACCGGCGCGGGCGAGGCGGCGCGCGACGGCGAAGACCCGACACGGAACTGGGCGACCGAGGCCTGCAGGCTTTCCGCCTCCTGGGCCAGCGAGTGGCTGGCGGCGGTCGACTGCTCGACCATGGCCGCGTTCTGCTGGGTGACCTGGTCCATCTGGTTGACGGCGGTGTTCACCTGCGCCAGGCCGACGGCCTGTTCCTGGGCCGAGGCGGCGATTTCGGTGACCAGGCTGTCGATTTCGGCGACGCGGTCCACGATCCGTTGCAGGGCCTCGCCGGTCTCGCCGACCAGTTTGACGCCTGCGCCGACCTGGCCGGTCGAGGCCGATATCAGGGTCTTGATCTCCTTGGCGGCTTCGGCCGAACGCTGGGCCAGGGCGCGGACTTCGGAGGCGACCACCGCGAAGCCACGACCGGCCTCGCCGGCGCGCGCGGCCTCGACGCCGGCGTTCAAAGCCAGAAGGTTGGTCTGGAAGGCGATCTCGTCGATCACGCCGATGATCTGGTTGATCTGGGTGGACGAGCCCTCGATGGCGGTCATGGCCTGGACGGCGTCGCGCACGATCACGCCGGAGGTCTCGGCGTCGCCCTTGGCGGCGCGCACGACATCGGAGGCCTGGCGGGCGCCCGAGGCGGTCTTGTTCACCGTGGCGGTGATTTCATCCAGCGCGGCGGCGGTTTCCTCCAGCGAGGCGGCCTGCTGTTCGGTGCGGCGCGACAGGTCGTCGGCGGCCTGCGAAATCTCGCCGGCGCCCGAGCGGATGCCTGAGACGTTGTTGACCACCACCGAAACGGCCTGCTGCAGCTGGGAGATGGCGGCGTTGAAATCGGTCTTCAGCTGAGCCGATTTGGCATTGAACTCGATGTCGATGCGGTGGGTCAGGTCGCCGTTCGACATGGCCGACAGACCTTGGCCCAGGGCCGCGATGGCACGGGCGTCCTCGGCGGCTTCGCGCGCCTTGTCCGCCTCGCGTTCGACGCGTTCCTGCTCGCTCATGGAGCGATGGGCCGTGGCTTCCCGTTCGACGCGAACCTTCTCGATCGCCGCGTCGCGGAAGGCCAGGATGGCCTGCCCCATCTTTCCGAACTCATCCTTGCGCTCGGCGCTGGCGACCTTGATGTCGGTGTCGCCGGCCATCAGCTTCTGCATATAGCCGATCATCGTGAAGACCGGCCGCACGATGGACCGGGTTGCGACAAAGCCGGCCATCAGGGCGATCACCAAGGCCGAGATCAGGCCGACAATCGTAGCGATCAGCGCGGTGCGGCTGGCGGTGTCCTGAGCTTCGACCGCCGCTTTCAGCGCCGTGTCGTTGGCGGCCTTGATCGCGTCAACCGCCTCCTCGACCGGCGCGACAAAGTTGTCAGCGCTTCCGTTGCGACCGACCATCTGCACGGCCTGGGCGCCGCGACCGTCTCGGACCATCGCCGAACCGGCTTCGACGACATTCTTGTACCAGACCGCATTGCCCGCGACGGCCTTGTCGATCAGGGCGGCGCGATCGGCCGGCAGCTCGCCACGCAGTTCATTCATGGCCGCGAGGAACTTGGCGCGGTGCGCGTCGACGCGCTCGAGATAGTAGGGATCCTGAGACAGTAGATAGCCGCGCAAGGCGTTCTCCTGGCGGGCCATATAGAACTCCGCAGTCGCCGTGGAGCGGTTGGCCTGGTTTTCAACCGTGCGCACTTCACCAGCGGCCTCAAGCTGCAACAGGCTGGCGATGATGATGGCGCCCATGACGGCGATCGCCGCCAAAACGAGGCCAAAGGCCGCGAACAGCTTGCGGCCGACGGGCATATTCTCGATCAACTTCAACTCAGCATCCCCCGATGGATCGGTTACTCAGAACGAATAGGTGGCGGCGGCGACAAGGCGGCCCTCGTAGGGCTCGCCGACACTGTGGCGGTCGGTGTCGTACCAGCGCAGATCGACGGCCAAGGCGTCGGTCAGCTTGTGTTTGGCGCCGATGTTCCAGGCATTGTAATCGACCCCGCCGTCGGCCATCCGATTGGCGACGGCGGCCGAAACCTTTGTCTTGGCGGCGACGGCGACCGTGCCTTGCAACTCCAGCCACCAGGCTTCTTTCGTGGCGGCGAAACCGTCGGGCGAATAGTTGACGCGCAGGCGCGTCGACACCGGGCCCATCTTGCGTGAAGCGTCCGCCTGATATTCCCAGTAGTTGTTATCGACGCCGGCGCGCGACCCTGGCAGGTCGCGGTTCATGACCCCAAGATCGAAGGAAAAGCCGCCCGCTTTGGGCCGCCAACCGACCATGCTGACGATTTCCATGTCGTAGCCTTGAGCGCCGGCGGCGTCCGAGACGAAGACGCTGGCGTAGCCTTCGCCGAAGCCAACTTCCGCCTTGGCGAAAGGAGCAACGTCCTGATTGCTCTTGCCCAGCCCTTTGCCGACATACTGGCTGGCGACACCGACATCGAGACCGAACGATTGGGCCTGGGAAGTGACCGGCGCTGCGAGGCCTACTGCCGCAGCAACAAAGAAGGCTGACGAACGAAACATGATGACCCCTGAAGCTTCTGCATTCTGAGGCTCAAGGATGAGGCGATGATTAATATCAAATCTGAACCGAGCGCTAAGTAGGATTGCGTATCCATTCCGACGCTTATGGCGCAGTCCGACCGCGCTTCACGCGACACCGACGACGGCGGATCGGACATTTTTTGGAATACGTAGGTTCACGTAGGTCTAAAAGCCCTGTACAAAAGTTGTCAGAAAAGTGTCGAAGTTCGTTGGATCCCGGTAGAACACGTCCATGCTCATGAGCTCGCGTCACCTCGCATTGATTTCGCCTACGGTCACCTAGCCACGCCGATGATCCTTCGATCAAAGACAGGGTGGAAGGGGGTCTTGATTGCATGTTCAACGGTGCTTATTGCGACGCTTATTCGCAGCGTTCTCGAACGGTTTGGAAATTTCTATTACCTTCCGCTTGTTCCGGCGGTGATGACGACGGCCTTGCTGGCTGGAAGACTGGCCGTGGCGCTTGCGATACTGTTGGCCATAGGAACCAATCTATGGCTGGTGCAACGTGAGGACGTGCTGGACGCCGCAACGAATGCGGCCCTGTTCGCCGTCATCGCCTGGGTCATCGCAGAAGTCTGTCGTCGGTTGATCGACGCGCTGGAACAGGCCCGCGCCCTGACGCGTGATCTAGCGGTGCGGGAGATGCTGCTCGACACCATCGTGGCCTCCACGCCGATCGTGACTCTGGACCGCGAGGGACGGACGCGTCGGGTGACCCCTGCAGCCGCTAATCTGTTGCGCGTGGATCGTCTGGCGGCGATCGCCCAGCCATTCGGGTCGCTGCTGCCGGGGTTTGACGAGACGGCCCTGACAAAGGCCCGTCAAGGCGGCGAGGTTCTCGCACCATCGTCCGGCCCGTGGACGAGCGGGCCGTCGCCGCTGCCCGGCCCGCCCCTGACGCTTCACGCCAACGTCCTGCCCGACGACATCTCGCCAGAGCACATCATCCTGACGCTGGGCGATGACAGCGAGGCCGAAACAATCCGGCGCAGCGAAAGAGATCTGATCGCCAGGCTGAGCAAAGTCTGGCGTCTGAACTCGATGGGGGAGATGGCCGCGACACTGGCCCACGAGCTGAACCAGCCGCTGAGCGCCGCCGCCGTCTATCTGCATGCCAGCCAGGTTGAGCTGGCAGGTCTGGGGCCCGCAGCGGACGGCCCGACCAAGACCATCGAGTTGGCAAAGGCGCAGTTGCTGCGTGCGGGAGACATCATCCGTCGCATGCGCGAACACGTCGCCACGGGGGCTCGGTCCGTTACAGAGGAACGCGCGTCGCTGATCGTCCTGGATCTTGCGCCTGTCTTCGCCCTGATCGGACAGGATACCGACACCCCTGTCGATCTGGACATGGAAGAGACCGACGATCGGGTGCTGGTCGACCGCATCCAGATTCAGCAGGCGTTGGCCAATCTGGTGCGCAACGCCGTGGATGCGGTCATCGGACGCGAGGGCGGACGTGTCACCCTGACGGGACGCTCGCACGGATCGGATGGCTATGAAATCGCGGTTTCGGACAACGGCGACGGCATACCTGCGGAGCAGATGGACGAGATCTTCCATCCGATGACCACCGCCAAGCCCGGCGGCATGGGCCTGGGTCTATCCGTGACGCGTTCGATTGTTGAAAGTCACGGGGCCGCTCTGGTCGTCAGCCGTAATCCTCAAGGTGGAGCGACATTCTCGTTCTGTCTGCCTCGCCTCACGGAGCCCGACCTCCCATGAGCTCACATTCCGTCTTCATCATCGACGACGACCCTTTCATGCGAGACGCTCTGGTGCTGATGCTGCGCGGGGCGGGGTATCGGGCGCGCAGTTTCCTCAGCGCCGACGACTTCTTGGCCAATCTGCCCGAAGACCGCAGCGCCTGCGTCATCACCGATGTGCGGATGCCGGGGCTTCAGGGTTCTGAGCTGGTCGGGCGTCTGAAAAGCCTGCGCGGCGATACTTGGCCGGTAATCGTCATCACGGGCCACGGCGAGGTGGCGCTTGCGGTTCAGTTGATGAAGGCGGGCGTCGTCGATTTCGTCGAAAAGCCCTTCGATCCACAGCGGATACTGGACGCGGTCTCCAGCTGCCTGGCCTCGCTGACCAGTCTTGAAGCCGAGCGGATCGCGCGCGAGGACGCCAGGGCCCGACTGGACACCCTGACCCCGCGCGAGCGGCAGGTCTTCGACGCCCTGATCGACGGCTGTTCGAACAAGGAGATCGCGCAAAGGCTGGAGATCAGCCCGCGCACGGTGGAGATCTTTCGCGCCAAGGTGATGACGAAAATGCAGGCCGCGAACCTGTCCACCCTGGTCCGGATCGGAATGCGCGCCGGCGACGCTTGAGCCGGACGAGATTCGTCGCCACCTTAGTCGCGACATGAGCGACCGGTCCGCAGGCCTCGCCCCGTCCCGCGTGACTGCGGTCCTGGGGCCCACCAACACCGGCAAGACCCATCTGGCGGTCGAGCGGATGCTGGGTCACGCCTCGGGCATGATCGGCCTGCCGCTGCGGCTGCTGGCGCGTGAGATCTATGAGCGGATCGTCAAACAGCGCGGCGCGGCGGCCGTCGCCCTGATCACCGGCGAGGAAAAGATCGTCCCGCCGCGCCCGCACTATTTCGTCTGCACCGTCGAGGCCATGCCGCTGGAGCGATCGGTCGAGTTTCTGGCCATCGACGAAATCCAGCTGGTCGCCGACCCCGAACGGGGCCACGTCTTCACCCAGCGACTGCTGCACGCGCGCGGCCGGTTCGAGACGATGTTCCTGGGCGCCGGCACCATGGAGCCGCTGATCCGCCGCCTGGTCCCGGATGTCGAGATCGTGACGCGCGACCGGTTGTCCACTCTGTCCTATGCAGGCTCCAAGAAGCTGACCCGCCTGCCCCGCCGCAGCGCCATCGTCGCCTTCTCGACCGATCGGGTCTACGCCATCGCCGAACTGATCCGGCGTCAGCGCGGCGGCGCGGCCGTGGTCATGGGCAGTCTGTCTCCTCGGACCCGCAACGCCCAGGTGGCGCTGTATCAGTCGGGCGAGGTCGATTTCCTGGTCGCCACCGACGCCATCGGCATGGGGCTGAACATGGATGTGGACCATGTCGCCTTCGCGGGGCTGAGAAAGTTCGACGGGCGACGCACCCGCTGGCTTTACGCCCATGAGATCGGCCAGATCGCCGGGCGGGCCGGCCGGCATCTGCGCGACGGCACCTTCGGCGTCACGGCCGAGGCCGAGGATCTGGATCCCGACCTGGTCGAACAGGTGGTCGAGCATCGGTTCGATCCGATCGAGGCGGCGGAGTGGCGGAACGCCCGGCTGGATTTCGACACCCTGCCCGATCTGCTGCGCTCGCTGACGGTGACGCCCCAGCGATCGGGGCTGAGCCTGACGGCGGAGGCGCTGGACGAGACCCTGCTGCGTCGCCTGATCAAGGACGAGGAAATCGCGCGCGTGGGGCGCTCGCGCGGGGCGGTCATGCGTCTGTGGGAGGCGTGCCAGTTGCCGGACTTCCAGAAGACGACGCTGGATGAACACGCCCGGCTGGCCAAGGACGTCTTTCACGCCCTGACCGGCAAGCGCGGCCGGCTGACTGACGACTGGATGGCGCCGCGCTTCGCCTTCGTGGACCGTGACGATGGTCAGATCGACCAGCTGTCGGCGCGGCTGTCGGCGGTCCGCACCCTGTCCTACATCGCCAACCGGCCGGACTGGGTCCATGACGCGCAAGGCTGGCGCGACAAGACCCGCGCGCTGGAAGACCGGCTGTCCGACGTGTTGCACGAGCGGCTGACCGCCCGGTTCGTGGATCGCCGCACCACCGCCCTGATGCGGGCGCTGAACGTGCGCGAAGACACGTTCGCAGGCGTCGCCGAAGACGGCGAGGTCACGGTCGAAGGCCAGGTCGTCGGCCAGCTGGAGGGCGTGCGCTTCCAGATGGAGAAGGGCTCGTCGGCCCTGGAAGACCGCACCCTGCGTCAGGCGGCCGTGCGTGCGGTGACGCCCGAGATCAATCGACGGCTGGGGCGTCTGGCGGCCGAGACCGACGACGGCTTTTCGGTCACGCCGGACGGGGCGGTGCTGTGGCGCGGCGTGCTGACGGCGCAGATCAATGCGACGCCGCAGGGGGTCGATCCCTTTACGCCCTCCGTGCGCCTGCTCGGCGATCTGGGACCGACGCCCGCCCGCGAGCGCGCCCAGCGCCGCGTCGAGGCGTGGCTGGCGGCGGAAGCGGGCCGGGCGCTGCGCGATCTGCGGCGGCTGCGTCAGGCGGTGGAGTCGGGGACCTTGAAAGGCCTGCCGCGCGGCATCGCCTTTCGCCTGATCGAGGCCGGCGGCGTGATCGACCGGCGCGAGGTCGAACGCGATCTGGCTGCGCTAAGCCAGGTCGAGCGCCGTACGCTGCGCAGTTTCGCCATCCGCATCGGGGCGCATTCGGTGTGGCTGCCCGGTCTTCAGAAGCCGCGCGCGCGCCATTTCGCCCAGGCCTTCGTCGCCGCGCCGCTGATCCCGGCGACGCCCGATCTGATCCCCGCCCCGGTGGAGCCGCCGTCGGCGCGGCTGTTGTCCGCACACGGATTGCGATTGGCGCGACGGTGGCTGGCGCCGGTGGAGACGCTGGAGAAGATGGCCGAGCTGCGGGCCGCCAATCACGGCCGGCTGTCCGACGAGGCTCTGACCGATCTGGGCTGGCGCGCCGATCAGGCCAAACAGATCATCGCCGCCCTGAAGGTCGAACGCGCCCGCCTGCCCGACAAGCCGGGCGCAGCGCCGAAGATCGTCAAGGACTCGCCCTTCGCCGCCCTTGCCGCCCTGACGGAGGCTCTCCCGGCGCGGCCCAAGCGTCGTCGTCCGCGTCGAAAGGCGAAGGCTTGAACGAGAACGCCTGTCGCATCGACATCTGGCTGTGGCGCGCGCGGTTCGTGAAGACGCGCAGCCTGGCGGCCGGTCTGGTCGAGCGGGGAGCGGTGCGACTGACGCATCAGGGGCGCGAGACGCGGCTCGACAAGCCCAGCCGGTGCGTTCATGTCGGCGACCTGCTGACCTTCGCCCAGAAGGGCCGCGTCACCAGCCTGAAGGTCGAGGCGCTGGGCGAAAGGCGCGGGCCTGCCGAAGAGGCCCGCGCGCTCTATTCTATGACGTCTTGAGGGCTTAAACAGCGCGAGAGCGCGGTAGCCCCTACTTCTGAATGACGAACTCGCCTTCGATGTGCAGCTTCACCTCGTCGGAAACGGCCGGCAGGGCGTAGTTGATGCCGAAGTCCGAGCGTTTGATGGTCGCTTCGCCGTCGAAGCCGGCCTTGTAGGCGCCCATGACGGTTCCGGCGCCGTTGAACTCGACCTCGATGGTGACGGGCTTGGTCACGCCCTTCAGGGTCAAATCGCCGACCACGGTCGCCTCGTTGGCGTCATCGGCGTCGACCGTGACCGAGCGCGAGACGAAGGTCGCGGTTGGGTATTGGGCGGTGTCGAAGAAGTCGGCGGTTTGCAGGTGGGCCTTCAGACGGTCGTCGTTGGGCGCCACGTCGGTCAGCGGGATCGTCGCGGTCAGGGTCGAGGCCGACGGGTTGGCCGGATCCAGCTTCAGCACCGCCTTCACGTTCACGAACTGGCCCGTATAGGTCGACAGGCCGAAGTGATTGACCGACCAGGTGATCTTGCCGTGGCTGGATTCCAGATCGTAGGTCCCGGCGGTGACTTCGGCGGGGTTCTTGGTCAGAGCGGCCTGAGCCACGACCGCGCCGCCTGCGACCAGGCTGAGGGCGGCGGCGCCGGCGACGGCGTATTTCATGAAGGGGTTGCGCATGGGAGTTCCTGTCGATGGGCGGATATGCAATCAATACAGTTGCGATTAGGCGCCGTTCTGTCAAGGCGCTGCGAATGGCTCTCGCCTTAAGCCGCGCTGTTGACAGTTGGTTGCGTGGCCGCCATGTCGCAGGCCTCCCGCCCACAGACCGACACCCGTTTTTCGCCCAATGACCTACATCGTCACCGACGCCTGCGTGAAATGTAAGTTCATGGACTGCGTCGAGGTGTGTCCGGTGGACTGCTTCTACGAGGGCGAGAACTTTCTGGTGATCGCGCCCGACGAATGCATCGACTGCGGCGTGTGCGAACCGGAATGCCCCGTCGACGCCATCGTGCCGGACACCGAGGACGAGCCCGACGGCAAATGGCTTCAGGTCAACGCCGAATACGCCAAGGTCTGGCCCAACATCACCGTCAAGGGCACGCCCCCCGCCGATCGCGAGCAGTACGAGCGCGAAACGGGCAAATACGAGAAATACTTCAGCCCCAAGCCGGGCAAGGGTTCCTGATTTCAGGACTGGCGACGCTCAAGCCTTGCCGTATTTGCACGTCCGCCCTGTGGACGTTTTGAAATTCCGCAGATTTGTGATAGGTTCTGTTTCATTGGATCGGGCGGTCCGCGAAATCTTCGCGCCGCCCGTGTTTGCGACAGAATCCCGCCCTAGACGGGATCGGCCAGAGGTTTGGTGATCCGTTTCCGCTTTTGACGCCTGACATCATCCCCTCCGACGGAGCGATCCGGCGGATGAGATTCTGTTTGCGTTTCCTGCGCCTTCGTTTCGCCCGGCCCTGACCGGGAAAGGACGATTATGACGAGCAAGACTGGTCTGGAGTTCAAGGTTGGCGACGCGGTCGTCTATCCGGCGCACGGCGTCGGCAAGGTGGCGGCGATCGAGACCCAGGAAGTCGCGGGCATGTCGCTGGAGGTCTATGTCGTGACCTTCGACCACGAGAAGATGACCCTGCGCGTCCCGACCAAGAAGGCCGTGACGGCCGGCCTGCGTTCGCTGGCCGCCGACGACGTCGTGACCAAGGCCCTGACCACCCTGAAGGGCCGCGCGCGCATCAAGCGCACCATGTGGTCGCGTCGCGCCCAGGAATACGAAGCCAAGATCAACTCGGGCGACCTGATTTCCATCGCCGAAGTGGTCCGCGATCTGCACCGCGCGGACACCCAGCCGGAACAGTCCTATTCGGAGCGCCAGCTCTATGAATCGGCCCTGGACCGCATGGCGCGCGAAGTCGCCGCCGCCAACAAGATCGACAAAGACGCCGCCGTCGAGCTGCTCGCCAAGTCGCTCAGCGCCAAGAAGCCGGTCCCGACCGCCGAAGCCGCCTAAGCTTCGACCTCGAACAAAAGAAAAGGCCCCGGAACGATCCGGGGCCTTTTTTGGATGCGTCGCAGAGCCGCCGTCAGAAGTATTCGGCGTTGGCCGGGCACTGGGCGCTGATGCGGCGCGCGGTTATGCTGGCGGGGATATAGGGGGTGCCGCGCACGATCTGGGCGCCGCCGCGGAAGCTGAAGCTGGTTTCCGTGTAGGTCCCGTTCAGGCGAACGGCGATGCGACGGCCCTTGCGATCCTGGCAGGTCCCCTCGAAGCGGGCGCTGCCGTTGCCGACCACGCGGGTCGGATAGGTGCAGCGCCACTTGTTGGTCGACAGGCCGCCGAAGAATCGGTTGATCTCGCTGGGCCGCACGCACTTCTGCTCGGTGTCGCGCTGACCCACCGCGCTGGTGGTGTATTCCCAATAACCGGGCAGGACTTCGGACTGAGCCGCAGTCTGGGCCGGGGCGATGGCGGGCGAGGCCAGCATGAAGCCTCCGGCCATCACCGGGGCCAGGACGGCGAGCGCGCGCTTGGGCAGGCGATCGATCAAGGACGGACGGGACATGGAAGCCTTCTGTTCTGCTAGGGTCTCTTTTGAGGTCGTCATCATATGGGCCATACAGGGCGGCATTTGAATGACGGCTGAACGAGGCGCGGGGACGATGGGTCTAGACTCGGCTTGACGCCGAACCGCCTCTTCCCTTATACGGCCCCCTCTCGCGCGGGCTGGTTCCCGCGCGCAACTGTTTCATGCGTCCTCTCCCACGCTCGGGCTGGACGCCGCACCTTAAGGATCTGACGATGTCGCGTCGTTGCGAACTCACCGGTATCGGCCCCATGGTCGGCCACAACGTGAGCCACTCGAACATCAAGACCAAGCGCCGCTTCCTGCCGTCGCTGAAAACGGTCAAGGTCACGTCGGAAGCCCTGGGCCAGACGTTCAGCCTGCGCATCTCGAACGCCGCGCTGCGCACCCTGGACTACAAGGGCGGCCTGGACGTCTTCATCGTCAAGGCCCGCGACGAGCAGCTGTCGATCGCCGCTCAGCGCATCAAGCGCCAGATTCGCGCCAAGCTGGCCGAACAAGCCGCCGCCTGATCAGCGACCGCGACATAGAGTTCTGGAAGAGGCCGGTGGAAACACCGGCCTTTTTCTTTGCGCCATTGCCCGCTCGCGCTAGCCTGTCGCCTCAGACGGGGAGCGGTTCATGCGCATCAAGGTTTTGCTTTTGGCCGCAGCCAGCGCCCTGACGCTGTCGGCCTGCGCCACCGTCGCCCAGCCGGTGCCGACGCCGCGCGAATCGACCGCCTTCACCCTGGCCACCGATCAGCCGCTGACGCCGGAACAGCAGGTGATGCAGTTCGATAAGGCCGATTTGTCGATCAAGGTCCTGCCAGAAGACAAGGCCATCGATGCGGTCGCCGTGCTGGACTTCACCTCCAAGGCGCTCCTGACCGCTCTGGTCGTCGAACTGGACACTCTGCTGACGATTTCCTCGGTCCAGATCGACGGGGTCGAAGTCGCCGTCGATCGCTGGTCCAACCCCGAAGGCCGGCTGACGGTGCAGTTGCCCGAGACCCTGGCCACGGGCCGGTCGGTGGCCCTGCGCGTCGCCTACGCCGGCCAGCCGCGCGTGGCGCCCCGTGCACCGTGGGACGGCGGCTTCGTCTGGTCCACCGCGCCGTCGGGCGAGCCATGGATCGCCACGGCGGTTCAGGGCGAGGGCTGCGACATCTTCTGGCCCTGCATCGACAGCCCGCACGGCGAACCGGGCCGGGTCGATCTGCACATCACCGTCCCGTCGACCCTCTCGGCGCCGTCCAATGGCCGCTTCTTGGGCAAGGTCGATCACGGCGACGGCTGGACCACCTGGAACTGGTCGGCGAAATCGCCCAACACCTACGCCATCGCGCTGAACGTCGGCCCCTACGAGGAGGTGTCGGGCGAGTACGCCAGCCGGTTCGGCAACACGATCCCGATGCGCTACTGGCATCTGAAATCGGACACGCCCGAACAGGTCCAGGGCCTGTTCGCCCAGTTCCCCAAGATGCTGGACTTCTTCGAAGCCACGGTCGGCCCCTTCCCCTTCGGCGATGAGAAGATGGGCGTGGTCGAGACCCCGCACCTGGGCATGGAGCACCAGACGATCAACGCCTACGGCAACAGCTACAACATCGACGGGCGAGGCTATGACTGGCTGTTGCAGCACGAGTTCGCCCACGAATGGTTCGGCAATCAGCTGACCAATCAGAACGCCGACGACATGTGGCTGCACGAGGGATTGGGCAGCTACATGCAGCCGCTCTATGCGCGCTGGTTGCTGGGCGACCGCTACATGCAGCGCGAACTGGCCAATCAGCGCGAGGGTTTGAACAACAAATATCCCGTCGTTTCAGGCACGCCCAAGACCGAGGACGAGGTCTACAAAGGCGACGTCGGGCCGGGTCTCGACATCTACAACAAGGGTTCGTTGATCAGCCATACGCTGCGGATGCTGATCGGCGACGCCGCCTTCCACGACGCGGTCACGCGTCTCGTCTATGGGCGACCCGACCCCAGACCAGGCAACTTCGCGCCGCTGTACCGGTCCACCGGCGACTTCCTCGCGATCATCAACAACGTCACGGGCCGGGACTACGGCTGGTTCTTCCGCGGCTATCTCTACAACGCCGCCCTGCCGGTTCTGAACCAGACCCGGGACGGCGATGTGCTGAAGCTGGAGTGGACGACGGGTGACGGCGGCGTCTTCCCCATGCCGCTGGAGATCGAGATCGACGGGCGCCTTCAGACCGTGGCCATGACCGGCGGGCGGGGCCAGATTGCGGTTCCAGCCGGCGCCCATGTCCTGATCGATCCACAGAACAAGGTGCTGCGCCAGATGGACGTGATCGACGAGCTGCAGGCCTACAAGGCGGCGCAGAAGGCGGCGCATTGAACCCGCTCATCCCGCGAAAGCGGGGACCCAGTCCTTTCACATCGCAAATCGGATTGAGCAAGGCCTACTCTGATCTGCATCTGAGCGCCCAAAACTCTAGGTCCCCGCTTTCGCGGGGATGAGCGGACATAAAAATCGTTAAGCCGCCGCCACAGTCACAGACTGGCGCACCATCTGACAGCGCTCCTGCGTCGTCAGGAAGGCGATGTCCGCCGCGTCCCGCCCGCAGGCGATCCGCACCAGGCCTTCGACCGGCGCCAGGCCCGTCGGATCGACCAGCCACCAGCCGTTATCCAGCCAGACTTCGAAGATGGCGTGGAAG
Organism: Brevundimonas vesicularis; assembly: GCF_027105095.1. Classification (NCBI taxonomy): domain Bacteria; kingdom Pseudomonadati; phylum Pseudomonadota; class Alphaproteobacteria; order Caulobacterales; family Caulobacteraceae; genus Brevundimonas; species Brevundimonas vesicularis. The sequence continues at coordinate 3,083,345 of NZ_CP114278.1, forward strand.
TCGGGCGGGCTGAGTTGGTGAGCAAAGGCGCTGACCGCCCGCGCAGGAATGCCCGACGCCCGGCATAGCGTCATGCCCAGATGGGTGAAGTCGCGGCACACGCCGGCCCGGTCGATGAAGGTGCGCGCCGCCGTGGTTTCGGTGTCCGACACGCCGTGCTCGTAATCGACGTTCTCGGTGATCCAGTTCAGGATCGCCAGCACCCGCGCCCCGCCCGCCGTGTCGCCGAACTCGCGCGTCACGAAGCGGCCGAACTGGTCCGACGGGCAATAGCGGCTGGGCTGGAGATAGGGCAGGACCTCGGCAGGCAGTTCGCCCCAGTCATGCTGGGACACGCTGGGCGGCAGGCCCTTCAGCACGCCGTTCTCGACCACCGCCTCATAGGTCAGCTTGACCTCGCCCTCGACGTGGCAACGCAGGGTCCGTGCGCCGAAGTCGACGTCCTCGTCTTCATGAAAATCGACAGGCGGGTCGAAGGTCAGGGTTTCTTCCAGAATGTCCTGACCCGGCCAGTGGGCGACCTGGATCTTGTAGATGGCGTCCGTCGGCGGATCGAAACGATAGACGAGTTCGGCGCGGACGCGCAGTTTCATGAAAATCTGCCGATCAAAGGGAGATGAGAAGGTTGCTGGTGAACGCCACGCGGTCTGGGCCGTTCCGTGGCGGTCCGCGCCTTCTGGCCTGTGCAAATCGACAAGACAAGACAATGTGTTAATCTGAGCCCCATGATCGCTTCCCCTGCCCTTCTCGCTCTTCGGGAAGCCACCGCCTCAGCCCACGAAACCCTGGAAGTCCAGGCCCGGATCGAGCCGCGTCTGTCGGACCACGCCACCCGGGCGGCGACCGTGGCGGCGTTTTACCGCTTTCATGCCGGACTGGAGCCGCTCAGCCATCCGCTGGCGGCGGCGTTGAACGCTGAACTGGACGCCAGCTTTGAACCGCGATCCCGCGCGAACGGGATCGCCCAGGACCTGACGATACTGGGCCATCGCATTCCTCCGCCCGCTCACCTGGCTGCGCCCGCCTCGGCAGGCGAAGCTTTGGGCTGGGTTTATGTCGCCGAAGGGTCGATGCTGGGCGGTCGGATCATTCGACGCCGGCTGGCCGCCGAGGGTCGCGATCTGGACGGCCTCGGCTTTCTAGATCCCTACGGCGAAGAAACCGGCGCACGCTGGCGCGCCTTCATGGATTTGCTGGACCGAGCCTGCGTCAGCGGCCTTGTCACGATCGATCAGGTGGTGAAGGGCGGCGTCGACGGTTTCGCCTTCGCCCACCGCACCTTGCAACCCCAGCCGCAGGAGGCCGCGGCATGACCGAGACGCTCGACCTGGCCGACGCCGCGCTGAACGAGTGCGATCGCGAGCCGATCCACATTCCTCAATCGATCCAGCCGCACGGCTTCATGCTGGTGCTGGATCTGCAATCCCTGACCATCCGCCAGGGGGCGGGCGCGATCGAGGAGCTGACGGGCCGCAAGGTCTGGATCGACCGCACCGTCGCCGACGTGTTGGGCGATGTCGCCGACCGGGCCGTGCGCGCCATGGCCGCGCATCAGGAGGCCGGCTTCGCCTGTCGCTGGCGCGCGACCAATCGTCTGGAATACGACGTTGTGGTGCATCGTGCGCCGGGGACGACTTCCGGCACGATCAACGATCTGATGATCATCGAGGTCGAGCAGAGCTCGCAGCAGGCCCGGCTCGGCGTCGATCTGATCGCCAACCTGGACGCCGCCGGCGCCGCGCTGGAACGGGCGGTGACGATCCAAACGGTGTGCGAGCGGGCGGCGGACGCCTTCCGTCGTCTGACCGGTTTCGACCGGGTGATGATCTATCGCTTCCAGGACGACGAGGCGGGTCAGGTCGTGGCCGAAAGCCGCGCCGATGGGTCCGGCTCCTTCCTGAACCACCACTTCCCCGCGACAGACATCCCGCAGCAGGCGCGCGCCCTTTATCTGCGCAACCCCGTGCGGGTCATTCCGGACAGCCGCTATACGCCCCAGCCCCTGCGCCCCATTGCGCCCGGCGAGGCGCCGCTGGACATGAGCGACAGCGGCCTGCGCTCGGTGTCCCCGATCCATCTGCAATATCTGCGCAACATGGACGTTCGGGCCTCGGCTTCGGTTTCGATCATCGTCGATGACGCCCTGTGGGGGCTGGTGGCCTGCCACAACGCCTCGCCTAAACTGCTGCCCTATGAGCTGCGCGTAGGCTGCACGGCCCTGGCGCGTAATCTGGCGCGACAGCTGAAGTCCAGGACCGACGCCGACCTCTATCGCGAGCGCACGCGCCTGCGTCGGATGGAGGACGAACTGCTTTCGCGGCTGTCGCCAGACCGGCCGATGCGAGAAGCGCTGGCCGAAAAGGCCGACGCCCTGATGCAGCTGACCAGCGCGGACGGTCTGGCCATCGTCAGCGACGGGGACATCCAGACCTTTGGCCATACGCCGCCCGAAGACGGCGTACGCGCCATCGCCGCCTGGGCTGCGGGACGGCCGGGCCTGCGCCCCTTCTCGTCGCACAACCTGGCCTCGGTTCTGCCCGCCGCCGAGGCCTGGAAGACACACGCCAGCGGTCTGCTGGCGGTGACCCTGCCTCTGGATCAGCCGGTCTCGCTGCTGTGGTTCCGCTCGGAGGTGCTGGAAACGGTGCGTTGGGCCGGCAATCCCTCAACGGCGGAGAAGACTGGCCCCAACGCCATTCTGACGCCCCGCGCCTCGTTCGAAAGCTGGTCGGACACCGTCTCGGGCCGCGCGCACCGCTGGGGTCCCGCCGCAGTCGAGTCCGCCGCCCGACTGAGGGACGCGCTGGCCGACTATGCCGCCGTCCATCAGATCCGCAGGCTGAACCGATCGCTGCAGGACCGCCTGTCCGAACGCGACCTGCGGCTGGAGCAGCAGCAATATCTGATCCGCGAGGTGAACCACCGGGTGCAGAACAGCCTGACGCTGGTGTCCAGCTTCCTGGGCCTTCAGGCGCGCGAGCAGGCGAGCGGACCGGCCGCGACGGCGCTGAACGAGGCGCGGCGTCGTGTGCGCGCCGTGTCCGGGGTCCACAGCCGCCTGTATCAGAGCGACCAGGTCACCACCATCGACATGAGCCGATACATCGGCGACCTGATCGGCGACCTGGGCTCGAGCATGGGGCCCGACTGGGCCGCCGCCATCGAAACCGATCTGGACCCGGTCTGCATCGAGCCAGGCCGCGCCATCACCATCGGCCTTATCCTGACGGAACTGATCATCAACGCCCAGAAATACGCCTATGGCGGCAAGCCCGGACCGCTGCGGATCGCCTTCCAAGAAGACGGCGCCTTCTTCCGCATGACGGTGGAGGACGAGGGCGCCGGCGGGCATCTGGCCGGCAAGGGGTTCGGCTCGATGATGATCAAGAGCCTTGTCGGTCAGTTGGACGGGACGATCGACTATCGCGACCGCGCGCCAGGCCTCAGCGTCGTGTTGCGGGCGCGGATCGACCCGCTCGTTTAAGGCGCGGCCTGACGGCTCCTGTGGCTTCAGGTCGCAGGGCGCCGTAAGAGCCGGGCCATGTCCGCCCTGGCCTTTCGCCCCTCCTCGCGCGCCTTTGCGCTGATCGTTCTGCTGATCGCCGCCAGCGTGCTGGGCTTGGCGCCCATTCTGGTGCGGTTGACCGAAACGGGGCCGGCGGCGGCGGGGTTCTGGCGGTTCCTGTTCGCCCTGCCCCTGCTGACGGTCCTGGCGGCGCGCGAGCCCGGCGGGATTTCGACGCCGTCGAAGTGGGCGCTGCTGGCGGGCCTGTTCTTCGCCTTGGACCTCAGCTTCTGGCACTACGGCATCGTCATGACCTCGGTCGCCAACGCCACGGTGCTGTGCAACCTGACGCCGGTCGTCGTGACCCTGTTCGGCTGGTTTGTGCTGAAGGAGCGGCCGCACCGGCTGTTTATCCTGGCCCTGGCCTTGGCCATGGGCGGCGCCTTCGCCATGGCGGCGGGCGCCGATGGCGGCCAGGGGACCAATCCCATGCTGGGCGACCTGTTCTCCCTGTCGGTGGCGGTCTGGTACTCGGGCTATTTCCTGGCGGTGCAGGCGGCGCGGCGCACGGCCGGCGCGATGCGGGTGACCTTCTGGGCGACGCTGCTGGGCGCGCCCCTGCTGTTGATCGTCGCCCTGGCGCTGGGCGAGGCTGTCATCCCCGCCGGACCGGCCGGCTGGGCCGCCTGCGTCGCCATGGGCGTGATGCACGTCTTCGGACAAGGCGGCGTGGCCTGGGCGCTGGGCAAGCTGCCGGCCTCGGTCACGGCCGTGACCATCCTGATCCAGCCGGTGGTCGCGGGCCTGCTGGGCTGGTGGATCTTCGGCGAGACCCTGACGCCGATTCAGGCCCTGGGCGGCGTGCTGGTGCTGGGCGCCATCGTCCTGGCGCAGCGGTCGCAGAGGGCGAAGCCCGACGGGCTCAAGCAGCGCAAAGCGCGGTAGCCAAAAAAGAAAACGGGCGCGGGAGAAACTCCCGCGCCCGCCTCTAAGCCTTGAAGGCTGGATCGACTTAAAGGACCTTGAGGTCGATCGCCGAGGTCTTGCCGCGCTGGTTTTCCAGCTCGTATTCGACCTTGGCGTTCTCATCGAGGCCCTGAAGTCCGGCCTTTTGAACGGCGGTGACGTGAACGAACACGTCGGAGCCGCCGCTATCGGGCTGGATGAAGCCGTAGCCCTTGGTGGGGTTGAACCACTTGACCGTGCCGGTCGCCATGTCTGCGTCTCCGTAAACGCGCTTTTCCAGGCGGATCCCCCTCGAGGTGACCCGACAATCCATCTGGACAGCTCGTTCAGGCGAAGGAGCGAAACGCGGGTTTGGACCCCACGCGAAATCCGGACTGCAGCGATGTTGTCACCCGGCTTTTCCAGACGGTCAACAGCAAAGCGAGTCGCACCGGACGCATTCAGGCTTAACGACAGAGGCCCCGCGCGCCCCCGTCGATGTGCAGATGGTTGGCGTGGGCGGCGTTGTAGTCCGGCGTCAACACCGTCGAGAACAGCTGGCAGGCCCCGTCGCGCAAGGCATGCAGGAAGCGGCCGCCCGGCTCGCCTGCGGGCCCCTCGCCGCGCCAGTCGTTCAGCACGCTGACGGTCCGACCGTCCTTCAAGGTCACCGCTGCGACATCCAGCGCATTGGCCTTGGCATGTTCGCTGGGCCGCTCGGCCTCATCCTGCGAGCCGTAGATGCGGCGGCACGAATAGGCGCCATAGTTTTCCACCCGTGCGGGGGCCGAGCCCAGAATGTCGCGCGAGGCCGGGCGAAGCACCTGTCGATCCCAGATAACGTAGCGGACCGCCAGCGGGCACTGCATGACGACATCGGCGGGGGCCAGCGGCGTCACCTCGCCGCCCGTGATCCGCACCGCCCCGCGCACCACGCAGAAGCCGCCGTCGTCGCGGTCGGGCGCGCGTTCGACCTGAACCCCCGCATTGCGCAGCGCCTGCATACAGGCCTCGGTCGCGCCCTCCACGGCCTCGGGGGTGGCGGCGGTCGGCACATCGAATCCGGCGACCTTGGCAGCTGTCGCGCGGCCCAAAGGCCGATCCAGATCCAGCGGCTTCCACGGCAGGTCCTGGGGCGGGGCGAAGGCGTTCAGCAACGCAAAGCCGGCGCAGACCAGCAGCGCCAGCTCCCACACCAGATTCCACATGTCCGCCAGATCGCGCTTCATTCGGCCCCTCGCAGGCCGGACGGGCCCGGCGCCTTAACGCCCAGCTTCGCAGTCGGCTCCCTCGCCCTTGCTCTCTGCCGGCCCTCGGCCCACTCTCTTGCCATGGGAAAGAAATCCGACGCCTATGACGCCGAGTTGGAACAGATCCAGCTGGCCATCGTCCAGACCCAGGCCTGGAGCATCGAGCATGGCTCGCGCGTGGTCATCGTGCTGGAAGGGCGCGACACCGCCGGCAAGGACGGCGCGATCAAGCGCCTGACCGAACATATGTCGCCGCGCCAGACCCGCGTCATCGCCCTGCCCAAACCCAGCGACCGCGAGACCAGCCAGTGGTATTTCCAGCGCTATGTCCCGCACCTGCCGGCGGCGGGCGAGACGGTGATCTTCAACCGGTCCTGGTACAACCGCGCCGGGGTCGAGCCGGTCATGGGCTATTGCACGCCCGAGCAGTACGCCCAGTTCATGACCGACGCCCCGCGCTTCGAGCGGATGCTGACGGACGACGGGATCATCCTGATCAAAATCTGGCTGGATATCTCGCGCAAGGAGCAGGCCAAGCGGCTCAAGGAACGCCGCGATGATCCGTTGAAGAAGTTCAAGCTGTCGTCACTGGACGCCGAGGCCGAGGCGCGGTTCGACGCCTATTCCGACGCCCGCGACCGGATGCTGGACGAGACCGACCGCGACTATGCGCCCTGGACCGTCGTCGCCACCGACGACAAGAAGACGGCGCGCCTGAACATCGGCCGCTACATCCTGTCGGTGCTGAGCCACACCAGCATCGACATCAGGAAGCCGGATCCCGACGTCGTGTTCAGCGCCGGCAAGGCCAAGGGCAAACTGGCGCGGTGAAGCGCCTCAGGCCGTTCTGACGATCCCGCCAGAGGCCGCCACCGGCCAGGGCGTCAGTCGCCCGCCCGCGCAGGGGCCGCCCTTGCATTCGCCGGTCAGCGGCTCGAACACCGCCCCGTGCCAGCCGCACAGGATCAGCGCGCCGTCCGGCGTCAAATACCGGTCGATCTCCATCGCGATCGGAAAGCCGGCGTGCGGGCAGCGATCGACCCAGCCCGCGACTTGGCCATCCTTTCTGACCACGAAGCCGTGGAAGAAGGCCTCACCGATCTGCAGCACGAAGCCGCGCGAGCCGGGATCGGCGATGTCGCCCTCGGCGCACAGAGCCACGCCCGGCGGCGTCTTCCAGACCCGTTTGCGCTCGGCCGGCGCCTCGGCCGCTTCAGACACGCTCGGCCTTTAGCGGGCGCGATAGCAGGCCGTCGATCAGACCATCGACATCGATCTCGCCGGCCAGCAGGGCGGCGACCCCTTCAGAGATCGGGATTTCCACGCCCAGCCGCGCGGCCAGTTCGCGAACCGCCGGCGCGCTCTCATAGCCTTCCGCCACCGACCGTTTGCCGGCCAGGGCCTGTTCGACCGTCTGCCCCTGCCCCAGGGCCAGACCCAGGCTCATGTTGCGCGACTGGGGGCTGGAGCAGGTCAGGACGAGGTCGCCCAGGCCGCATAGGCCCGCCACCGTCTCCGCCTGCCCCCCCATGGCGACGGCGAGGCGAGTCATCTCCGCAAAGCCGCGCGTGATCAGGGCGGCGTGGGCGCTGCGGCCCAACTGGCGCCCCTCGGAGATGCCGCAGGCGATGGCCAGGACGTTCTTCAGCGCCCCGCCCGCCTCGGCGCCCACAAGATCGGTCGCCAGATAGGGCCGGAAGCCCGGCGCCGACAGGGTGTTCAGCAAGGCCTCGCCCAGCGCCTGATCCGCACAGGCCAGGGTCACGGCGGTCGGCAGGCCGCGCGAGACCTCTCCCGCGAAACTGGGACCGGACAGGACGGCGGCGGGGGCGTCCGGCAGGGTCTCGGCCAGCACCTCGGTCATCAGCTTCATCGTGCCGCGCTCGACGCCCTTGGAGCAAAGCACCACCGGCACGCCGGCGCGATAGTAGGGCGCAAACGCCGTCAGCGTGGCGCGCATGTGCTGGGCCGGCGGCACCGCCAGGATCACATCGCAGACGCCCAGGTCGGCCAGATCGGCGGTGAATTTCAGTTCGTCGGCCAGCGGCACGCCGGGCAGATAGAGGTCGTTGGCCCGCGTCGCCCGCAGCGTCTCGACCAACTTCTGCTCGCGCGCCTGCAAGGTCGTGTCCAGTCCGGCCCGAACGCACACTTGCGCCAGAGCCGTGCCCCAGGCGCCCGCGCCGATGACCCCTGCCGTGCGGAATTCCATACGCCCTCCCGAGGCGGTTTCGTTCGTCATGCTTTCGCGCCCTTGCGGCCCGGCTTGTGCGAAGGATCGGACAGGGCGCGCGCTTCGTCCAGCGGCCATCGCGGCCGTGCGACCACGTCGATGTCGCTGGTCAGGCCCAGCGCCAGCCGCTCGGCCCCCGCCAGGGCGATCATCGCCGCATTGTCCGTGCAATAGGCCATGGGCGGCGCCAGGAAGTCGAAGCCGTGTTTCGCCGCCGTCGCCTGCAAGGTCGCGCGGATGGTCTTGTTGGCCGCGACCCCGCCTGCCACCACGAACAGACGGTGGTCATGCGTCTCCGCATAGGCCGCCAAGGCTCGCTCAGACCGATCCGACAGCTGGCGCGCGATGGCGTTTTGCACCGCGTCGGCCAGATCCGCCCTGTCCTGCTCGGTCTCGCAGGTCTGGGCGATACGGAAGGCCGCCGTCTTCAGGCCCGAGAAGGAAAAGTCGCAATCCTTGCGGCCCAAGAGGGCGCGCGGCAGATCGATCTTCGACCCGTCGCCCTGCATGGCCAACCGCTCCAGCGCCGGGCCGCCCGGATAACCCAGGCCCAGGGCCTTGGCGATCTTGTCGAAGGCCTCGCCGGCCGCGTCGTCGATGGTGGCCCCGATCCGGCTCATGTCGCAGACGCCGCGCACCTCCAGAAGCTGGCAGTGGCCGCCCGACACCAGCAGCAGCAGGAAGGGATAGGCGACCTCCGCCCCCAGCCGGGCCGACATCGCATGGCCTTCCAGATGGTTGACCGCCACCAGCGGCAGGCCGCGCGCCAGCGCCGCCGCCTTGCCAAAGCTGAGGCCCACCATGACCCCGCCGACCAGGCCCGGCCCGGCCGTCGCCGCGATCCCGTCCAGCCCGTCATAGCCCATATCGGCCTCGGCCATCGCGCGGCGGGTGACCTCGGCGATCATTTCGACATGGCTGCGCGCCGCAATCTCGGGCACCACGCCGCCATAGGCCGCGTGATCGTCGATCTGGCTGTGAACGACAGAAGACAGCACCTCCGCCCGACCGCCCGCCATTGAAGGGTGCAGGCGCACGACCGAGGCGGCGGTCTCGTCGCAACTGGTCTCCAGGCCCAGCACCGTCAGCGGACCGGGACGAGGGGGGACATCCCGTCCAGTTGCTGACTTGGCGCCGCTGCTATAGTCGGCGGACATCTCCATCGGGTCGAGGTAGCGACCCGGCGACCGGTGCGCAACGCTCATGACCTTTCCTCTCCGCATCGGCACCCGGCGCTCCAAGCTGGCGCTCGCCCAATCCGGCATGATGCAGCGCGCCATCGGCCGCGCCCTGAACGTTCCCGAGGCCGAGATCGACGCCGCCGTCCCTCTGGTCGAGATCGTCACCACCGGCGACCGCATCCAGGATCGCCGCCTGCTGGAGGTCGGCGGCAAGGCCCTGTTCACCAAGGAGATCGAGGAGGCCCTGCTGGCCGGCCGGATCGACATCGCCATCCATTCGATGAAGGACGTCCCCGCCGAACAGCCCGAGGGCCTGTGCATCGCCGCCATCCCCGAGCGCGAGGACGCCCGCGACGCCTTCATCAGCCGCGACTTCGACAGTTTCGACGCCCTGCCCTTCGGCGCGCGTTTGGGCACCGCCAGCCTGAGACGCCAGGCCCAGGCGCTGGCCCTGCGGCCGGACCTGAAGGTCGAGATGCTGCGGGGAAACATCGACACCCGCCTGCGTCGCGCGGCCGATGGCGATTTCGACGCGATCCTTCTCGCCGTCTCGGGCATGACGCGCCTTGGCGTCACCGACCCTATCCGCGAGAAGCTGTCTCTGGACGCCTTCCTGCCGGCGCCGGGCCAGGGCGCCCTCGCCATCCAGACCCGCGCCGCCGACAAGGACGCGCCTTGGGTCGCCGCCCTGAACCACCCCGAGACCGCCCTGTGTATCGCCGCCGAGCGCGGCGCCATGACGGCGCTGGAAGGGTCGTGCCGCACGGCCGTCGGCGCCTTTGCCCGCATTGAGCACGACACCCTGCACCTGACCACCGAAATGCTCAGCCCGGACGGCTCCGCCCGCTGGCGGCGAGTCGGCGACCTTTTCCAACCAACCGAAGCCGACGCGCGCGCTCTGGGCCGACGCCTGGGCGGCGAGGTCCACGCCTCAGCCGGCGATCAGGAAGTCGATCCCGCGACTTTGGACGGATGAGCCCCTTAGACGACGAATCTGGGCCCGCCCGCGTCTGGATCACCCGCGCCGAACCGGGCGCCGCCCGCACCGCCGCCCGCCTGCGCGACATGGGGTTCGAGCCGATCGTCGCCCCCCTGCTGACCCTCGAAGCCCTGACGCCGCCCGTTCCTGATCTGGCGCCGTTCGCCGCCCTGGCCTTCACCAGCATCAACGGCGTCGCCGCCTTCGCCGCCCTGACGCCCCGACGCGACCTTCCGGTCTTCGCCGTCGGCGATGCGACCGCCCAGGCCGCCCATGATGCAGGCTTCGCCGATGTCCGTTCCGCATCCGGCGACCTGCGCGACCTCGCCCGCCTGCTCGCCAGCGCCATCGCCAGCGCCGCCGTCCTGGTCCCTCAAGCGGAAACGCCCGCCGGCGATCTCGCCGCCGCCCTCACCGCCGCCGGCGCCCGCAATGTGTCGATCCATTCTCTGACGGTCTATCGCGCCATCGAAACATCAGCCGAGACGCCGTCGCCGATCGACGCCGTTCTGGTCCACTCCCCCCGCGCCGGACAAGCCCTCGCCAAGCGTGGTCACGACGCCCTGGCGCACGCGGTCCTCGCCTGCATCTCTCCCGCCGCCGCAGCCCCGCTCGTCGCGCTGGGCCTGACGCCCGTTGTGGCAAAATCGCCCGACGAGACCTCATTGCTCACGATCTTGAACACCACGCTTGGCAAGCGCGATCCGGCCGTATAAAGACCCCGTCTCGCGCGGACAGCTTCGTCCGTCGCAACCGGGCCGCTTTAGCTCAGCCGGTAGAGCACATCATTCGTAATGATGGGGTCAGGTGTTCGAGTCACCTAAGCGGCACCACCACTTCCGGTAGGGACAGTCGACGGAAGCGCGTGAAAGCGCGCAAATCCCAGTCCATACCCCGTTCCCACGCTGGAGTGCCTTAGCCTTGATGGGGCATTAGCAATGAGCGTAGTGGCTTCGAGTTGAGCAACCGTCATCACGTCAGCAACGCTGGCTTTGAAGGCATCCCGCGTTGAGAAACGAACTTAGGTTTGGGATGTGTCTGGGTAACGTGGCTGTCGCGCCCTTAGCAACACACCACGAGCGGGACAGGTCGAAAATCGGCGATAATCACGCGTTGATTAGATCGCAGATAGCTCGAGGCGATGTTTGATAATGTCATCGAAAATGGCTTCGAGCTCTGGCTGGGGCAGGCAGTCCAGAAGCTTGAAGCCCCCAACCGAATTCACTTCCATCATCAACCGCCGAAATCTCGCTCTTTCGAATAGCGCCTTCGCCCCAGCTTGCGAAAGAATCAGGCGGCGGAGGATGACCGAGAACACGTTTACCGACTGAGCGACTGTAGGACGTTCGACAATGTTGGCGCGCACATCGGTGCGTAACAGCAGCGCCTGCAACGCTTCGTCCTGATCAATATTGGGCACACGGTGGCAGAGGTGCGCCATCCACCATAGCCGTGACGCTGCGTTGTCTCGCTCCACTTGGCGATTGTTCTGCGCGAAAAAGTGACGCCGAATATGCAGGACGGCCTTCTCGTCGTCAGTTGGGATAGGCCAGCGCAGGCGGGAGTAAGCCAGTAGGTATGTGTCAGATGGACCCAAAGACGCTCATCGCGCGCGTCATACGGTTTGAGGTTAGAGAGGTAGCCAAACACAGCCTTGCAGTTCTGCACCTCGAAGAGTTCGCCCTCACTGGGCGGTTGCAGGGCGTCCAACTCGACGTTCTCGGCCGCGATCGGCAGCTCATGCCACTGTGACGAGTCCATATCAAGAAACGAGAAATCGCCCGCTCGATACCGATCAAGAATAGCGGCGACGGAATCACGAAGACTCTTGAGCGTCGCGTCCCTGACGATCCTGACTGTCACTCTTCGCCCCCTTTGAAGACGTATTCATCGACCAACTGGAATGGGCTCTTCATCAGCCGTCCGCGATCAGATACTCATCATGGTCTTCGATGCTCAGATTCTCGTTATGGCATTTTTGGGCGATGACCTTCGCCCACCGTCCATCGGCGTCTGCATCCCGTCGGATGAGCGCGACACACTGCATCACCGCCGAAAAATAGATCGAGTTCATCAAGACGGCGCGGTGCGCTTTGTTGTTGCGCGCGGCGTCGATCTTCTTCTTGAGCTCGCCGCTAACCTTGATCTGGACCTTGTCTTCGCCGGTCGCGATCTGCCATTCGTGGCCAGCTAGGGCATCATCGCGCACCAGCACGAAGACGGAGGAGAGTGGTCGGAAGACGTCCTTGTCGATATAAACTACCTGAGGTCGGTCGATGGCAAGCACGGCACCGACCTCATAAGCGAATGGGCCCGGCCCAAACTCCGGATTGATCCAGTCGCACGATAGGGCGGCGATTGGCTTTACCGTAGCGACGTAAGGCGAGATTTGACGATCTAGGGTCGATCATGGCCGTGGCGAACGGCGCGGGGGCGGCCGCGACCGTCAATACCTATGACGAGTACGGGGTATCCGGTTCAGGTAACGGGGACGGTTCCAGTACGCCGGGCAGGCGTGGCTGCCTGAAGCCGGCATCTATGCCCTCAGAGCACGCGCCTATGCGCCGGGGCTGGGACGGTTCCTGCAACCCGACCCCATCGGCTATTCGGGCGGCGCCAACCTCTACGGCTACGTCGGAGCCGATCCGATGAACTGGACCGATCCACTAGGTCTGTCTCGGCTGTGGGTTGGAGGGCGTCCTAGGTCTGTGTGCGCCATCAACGAGACACCAGAGGTCGGAACATGGTCCGGTGGGATATCCACATGCTCCGAGAGCGGGTCAACAATGAGACCGGGCCAGCCGAATTCGTCAGGAGCCGGTCGTATCCCAAACACAGGATCACCGGGCGGCGGTATCGGCGGCGCTTTCCCTGGCGCGGGATTCTCGGGTCCGCCCATTCAAAACGATCCGCAGTATGCACCGTTCCAGGCGGCTTATCAGGCAGCCAGCGAGCGTAACGAGATCTACGCCGAGCCGATTCTCTTGTTCATTCCAGCTGCACCGGCGATCAAGGTGTTCCGAGGCGCGGGCCTACTCTCCCGCCTCGCTGCTCGCGTAGGGCGGGGCTGCAATTGTTTCGTCGCCGGGACAGAGGTGCAGACATCCGACGGCTTGAAACTGATCGAGCTGATCAGCGTCGGTGACGAAGTTCTGGCGCGGGATGAACTGACCGGCCAAACCGTGTTCAAGCCGGTCGTGGCGCTCATCGCCGGCAGCGAGCGAGAGATTTGGGAGGTGACGGTCGAGACGACCGATACCCAGGGCCGCGTTCAGCGCGAGCCGATCGGTACGACGGACGAACACCCCTGGCGCACGTCGGCCGGCGCCTGGCTGGAGACGAAGGACTTAACGCCGGGGACGGAACTGGTCAGCGCAGACGGCGACCGCGCTATCGTGATCACCGTCCTCAAGACCGACCGGATCGAGCCCACTTACAACTTCGAGGTTGAGGGCTTCCACACTTACTTCGTTGGCGAGAGCGGCGTGTGGGTGCATAATGCTTGCCCTGTGCCTCAGCTTGCAGGCCATGTGCTAGACAGAATGGCGCAGCGAGGAGTGACGCGAGGTATGGTCAATGCTGCTATCGCCAGAGGGCAGAGGTACTTTGATCCAAAGAACGGCTCAGTTGTTCATGTCTTGGCTGGCGCTATGCATGGAGGTCGAGATTTGGGAGTCGCAGTCGGGGCTGTCAGTGGTCGAGTTTCAACAGTGATGGTGAACCATGGCATAGTGCGTGGGCGAATGGTTCCATTACCATGAGCGTTGAAATTAATAATCTAGTCGAAATGCTTTCTAAGCTGTCATCGATGGATAGTATTTCTCAATCAGATGTTGGGAATTTTCAGGATGCTATTGATGCCTTTTTCAAGAGTGGGCATGATCTAGAAGTCCTCGAAAAGATGTTAGATTTATCGGTAGACATGAACTATTTTACCTCAGACGAATCCGCGCTTTCATCAGAGCCAAGTCTGTTTGGTTTGGTGGAGCTTAAGCGTAGGGTCAACGAGGTGTTGAGCTTATATGCAGGGAAGTGACCGACCCGACTAGGTTCGTGCTGATGTCGCTCTATGATTTCGGCAGCACTAGACTTTAAACGCCACGCTTTTTCGGCATTCATAATCAGCAGTGGCGTGTTGAGCGCCCAAATGGCGCTGATCACTGGCTCAGCGATGCAACCGTAGCCGATCGCGACTGCGACCGACCACCCACTGAGCATCAAGAAACACCGCATCGCTTTGGTCTGATCTTGGATCGTGTGAATGGCGCCGGCCGCCGCGAGGGCTCTGGCGCGTCGCAAGCCTTGGCGTTCCTGTAGACGCTGAACCGCCTTGACGATGCTGAGGCGCGCGACGACCGATATCGCCCACTGCGGTCGATACCCCATCAGATCGTAGGGTCCTTGTTGGTCGGGTCCGTCCCGCATCACGCCGCCAACCTCACGAGCGCGCCGACGGCTTTCGCGTCCGCCTCGCCGCCCTGGCGCAGATGATCGACCAGGGCTTCATAGAGCGCTCGCCGTTTGGCGCCGGGCAGTTCGATGCCGGTTTCCACCAGCGTCTGCTCCACCGCATCGACGGCGATGCGCCACAGGTCGGCCTCCATGCCCTTGTGCCGGACGGTCGGCCCTAGGCCCTCACCCCGATAGAGCCAGATCGGATCCAGATCATACCGTTCGAAGATGGTGAAATAGATCTGGCCCGGCAGGTCACGCAGGCCCTGCTCATAATTACGATAGGCGCGCAGCGACAGGTCGAGGCTCTCGGCCATTTCGGCCTGGCTGAGTCTCAGGTGCTCGCGCAACTCCAGCAGCCGGGCGGCAATCTGGAGACGTTCGGGGGGCTTGCGGAATCTTCCCATGTGACGGATGCTATCTCATACGTGCTTATCAGGGAAGGCCATGATCGACGACCGCAATCATCAATGGGTGCGCACCGCGTTGAAGAAGCGCGGCCTCTCCATGACCGACATCGCCCGCAGCCTGGCCGTCACTCCGACGACGGTCTGCATGGTCAGTCGCGGCGCCGGCCGATCGCGCCGGATCGAACAGGCTATCGGCGACGCCATCGGCTTCCGCCCGGCTGAGATCTGGCCGGACCGCTATCAAACCGTGGAGGTGTCCATGCCTCCGACCTGATCCTCACCTCTCGATCCGGCCGGAAAGGGAAAAGGCCCGCGCTCGCCAAAGCACAGGCCCTTTCGGAAGATTGAAGTCGTTGGACACGACCCATTCAATCTCCCCGAAAATCGCATCGCCGTCAAGGAACTCGCCGTCCACCAGGGGCGATGAGGGCGGCCCTGCGCGTCCGATCCGGTCACTCCGCTGTTCATTTATCCTTCGGGGAGACCCTTATGTTCGACATGCGGGGCCTGGTGCGCCTCATGCTCACCACGGCGCATTCCAACCATCAGATCGGCCGCCTCACCGGCCGGTCGGCCACCACAGTGGCGCGTTATCGTCAAATCATTCTCGACCACGACTTCGATGTGACGCGGCTGGACCAATCCAGCGACGCCGACCTTGTCCGGCTGTTCCGCGCCGGCCAAACCGCCCAGGCGCCCAACAAGGTCCAGCCCGACTGGCATGGCGTCGCGCTGAAGGTGAAGGCGGGACATCACCTCGTCGATTTGCATGGTCTGTATGAGGCCGAGGTCGGAACGGACAGATCCATGTCCTATCGCGCCTTCTGTCGCGGTCATCACGCCCACGCCGCCGTCAGCCACCCTTTGCATGCCCCTCCATACCATCCGCCAACAGAAACAAATGGGGGCCGTTGCCCAACGTCGCCTGCCAGCCCTGCTCGGGAATCAGGACCTTACGATTAACGCTGATGCAATCTTCGTTGAGCGCTCGGACAAGCCCAACATTGGAGATGGCGGCTGCCGTAAGCGACCCATTGGCCCATCCGCTCATCGGTTGACCCGGTCAAGGTATGATTGAATAAGCGCCCGATCTTGAAGGATGTAGCCAGCGAACTGTTCAAATGTCCGGATCCGTCCAGGATTGCTCAGAATGGGACGGTTACACACAAGGGCAAACTCATCATCCCATGCGAGATGGTAGTATCGCTCTTCGCGCGTTATCCGCACCTTGAGACGACCGCCCGATGTCTGAGAGAGCTTTTGGAGAGCGGCATATGCATTCGACCACTCACCTTTGCGCGCCCCCCATTTCACACCATCCTCGTGAAGAGAGATGGAGATCGCGACACCCGCCTGTATCCGTTTAGTCAGGTGCGCGATGAAAGCCTTATCGACGATGTGGGGCGCAAGGCCTTTGGAAGAAATCGATAGGCGGGTCTTCGCACTGGAAAGAGCTCGTTCCAGCATCTCGGCTTTCTCATAAACGGACGCAGGTCGCGATGGGGCGTTCTCAATCTGTCGAACCGCCGCTTGTTCGGCAACGGCCGCATCCGCGACGGACTGAGCGTCTGGTGCCTCGTCCGGAGCTAGTTGACCCTTCGCGACCATTGCAGCTTTCCGGGCTAGGCCGTCTCGCCTCAGTTTTGCGATCGAAACGACCCGCTGGGCCGCCACATAACTGCTGGGATCGATCATCTTCTGTGTGACTTCAGCGCCCAGATGTCGTCGTAGATTCGCGACAGCGTCCAAGGCTTGCCGCTGTCGATCAATGGCGCGTGAGGCCCAGTCGGTGTTTACTTCAAGCACGCCATTCGACGGCACGAGAGCCGGGTCCCCGTAGCTTGATCTCAGGGTGACTTCATCGCCCAAAACGGCAGTCACTTCGAAGAACAAATAGCGACTTCCAGAGCGAACCTTGCGGTCTTGGCCGAGCAGATCCGGAGGGACAGGGTCCGCCAGCGTCAACGTCACTGTACGGTCGCTAATCTTGGCATCGCTGTAACGAAGATCGCTTGCCCGGCCCGACTCCATGGCGTTGCGAGCTCTTAGGTAAGTCTGCCATATCCTTAGAATGCGATCACTTTCCAAGCCCATCTTTCGGGACTGTTCGCTCGACGCGCCGAGCAGGTAGGCAAAGAGCTCATCGATAACGCCGTCTGCCATATCGGGATTGGGCGGAACCGTTGTATTCAACTTGATTTCAACGTCCGGTGCCCGCTCCTTTTGGCGATCGATTGCAGCAGACCCCAGTTCCTGTGCTGTCTCGACGAGAAGGCAGCCCAGTCGGCGCGGATCGCGACTGGCGACGATCTGCCAGTTGTCGCCGAGGAAAGCTGTCCGACTACGGTAAGCGGCACCACCACTTCCGACCGAAATGGACGGCGGAAGCGGGCGAAAGCGCGTTCCCAGTCCATACCTCCATCACACGTCAGAGCGCCTTTAGCATCAGTGCGGATTCGCAATGGTGCGGGCGCGTGTTCCAGTGACGCAAGCGGCGCCACCTTGCCAGAGCATCTGTAGCTTTGGCGGCGAGGAGGGCCGGGCCGGGCCAGCAGGTTGGTGCGCTCGGCAGTTCAGTGGGTGTGCTGGGCGGCGTGGCGTCTGGGCGATGTCCCTTGTGTTCAACTCGGAGGTCGATCTGGTCGCCGTCGGCAAGAGTTTCGACTTCGGTAGTCGCCAATCGACCCAGCGCTTTTCGCAGCTGGCCAACGGCGCTCTGTTGAAGGTCGCCGTGGCCTGGCCGACAAGACAGCCCGTCGCCTGACCTTCCACGCCTCACCCGCATGCCGACGCCGCAGTGCGGGTAGCCCCTGCTTTTGCCCGTCGAGATGTCAACCTTGTGACCGGAGACGGGATCAAGGAAACCTGATGACCTGCGGTGTGTTCGCCGCGTAAGGTTTCGATGTCGCTGCTTTGGACTAGCTGAACGCCATTCAGTCTAGGCCAGCCATTGGTGTCTAGCCCCTCGACCGCTGTTGGATTTTTCAAGGTCGACATTTTCGTCGACAATAGCTTAGCCGACGTTATCGGGACGCGTCTTAGACCCGAGTAGACGTCACGTTAACGACAACAAACACATTTAGCCTTTCGCAAGAGTTCGGCTCTGTCGTGTCATTAACGCTATGAGACCAATGCAGTCCGGCTTAACGTAAAGAGCATTATGGTTTAGCGCCCGTTAGGCGCGTTTGATCTCCAGAACTTAATGGCCAGCGTCTTATTGTTCCTCTGCAATGTGCAGATCGGAACCGCAGATGACCCAAGGTATCCTTCGCGCTCTCGCCGCCGCCACACTCGGGCTCGGCCTGGTCGCCGCCGCCGCTCCCGCCTTCGCCGGGCCGACCGCAGGCGGCACCTATCGCCTTCGCGCCACGGTGCCTGTCGCCTGTTGGGTTAAGCCCACCTCGCCCGTCCTGGCGGCCGCCGGTCGCTCTGGAGAGGTGGTCGAGGCCTGCAACAGCCCCGGCGGCTTCACCGTCTCGGCCCAGTATCGCCCGTTATCGCTGACCGAGAAGGCGGTGATGTTCTACGGCGACCGGACGTTCGATCTGGACAAGTCCGGCATGCAGACCCTGCGCCGCTCCAGCATCGCGACGATCCGTTCGGTGTCCTATCGGTTCGACGACGTCGAACTGGAACAGCCGCTGATCCTGGCCCTGACGATTCAGCCGATCTGATCGCCGACCATATCCATATCAACTGAAAGGAGGCGGGGACGCGCGACGTCCCCGCCTCTTTTTGTTTGGCGCCGGCGCTTACAGCGCGGCGACCGTGAAGGTCAGGATGTCGGAATAATCACCCGCGCGCTTGCCGGTCGTGCTGCCGACGCTGATGGTCAGCGGATAGTCGTCCAGTCGCGCGCGACGCGACACTACATCGACCCGACCGCCGCGCGACAGGTCCATGTCGCGATCGCCCAGGACTAGGCCATAGGGCACATACCATTCGCTGGCGCCCTGACGCAGGCGGCCTTGGTTCTGCGAGGCCACGGAGACGCTGTATCCGGCCGTGCTCAGAACATAGAGGGTCGTGCGCAGCTGCCGAACACCTTGGGTCAGTTCCCCCAGGTCGATCGTCGGCGTGCCGCCGTTGCGACGAAACTCGCCCTTCAGACCCATGACGGCGGCCGAAGGCACCTGCAGGCTGAGCGTGACGGGCTTTTCCGCCAGCGGTCGGCCGTCCGGTGTTTCCAGATTGATGAAGGCGTTCTGGGAATAAAGACCCGCCGACAGGGTTTCAGCCGGAGCGGCTGTGAAGGAGAAGCGCATCAGACCACGCTCTCCGGCCGCCAGGTTTAGCGGCCGCACCCCGATGCGGCGCGCGCTCTGGCCCGCGCGCGGCGTGACATCCGCGCCGCCTCGCTCGTCGACCAAGGCGTAGGCCATACGCTGGGCGCCGGCTTCGTTGACCAGACCAAACTGCTCGCCGCGCAGTTCGACGCGGCTGACGGCGGTGCAGGGTCCGTCGCCCTGGTTCACCACGGCGACATCGAATTCCTGAACGGCCACGTCCTGATCGAACGGCTCGTAGCGCATCATCCATTGATCGGCGCCGGATTCGATCACCAGTTGGCAGCCCGGCGCGGCCTGGCTGGGCGCGGCCGCCATCAAGGTCGCCGTCGCAGCAGCGGCGGCAAGGAGCAGGGCGGATGTACGATTACGGGACATTTCAGCCTCCTCGGCTAAGTCTTGGGCTCAGGCTTCGGGCACGTCGAGCGGAACGGTAATGGTCTCCAGATCGAGCAGACCTTCGTTGTCCGCGGGAACCGTAAACTCGAACCCGAGCGCCGGCGTGGAGAACAGTTCGACGCGATAGCGCTTGCCCGGTTCCAGGTTCTGCACCGCAAACCGTCCAACCGAGTTGGTGAAGAACAGTTCGGGCTGGGCGTTCGCATCATCAAGGGGCGTCACACGACCCGAGATCAGCGACACAGGACGGTTTTGGTTGCCGACCAGACGGCCCAGCGCACTGACGAACTTGGCGCTGCCGACCTGGATGGCGTAGCCGCTCTTGTAGGTCGGACGGACGCGCGCGATGCCGTCGCCGATGTTGTAGCCCAAGGGCGCGTCGAGCACATCATAACGCACCGACTGGTTCACATAGGCGGTAAGGTTGTTCGCCACCGCGCCGCCCAGCAGGCCGCTGCGACCCGTGTAGCGACCGCCTTCGAAGCTGTCGCCGACGATGACGGGATGATCGTCGATGCTCTTGTGCGGATAAACGATGGCGAAGCTGTCGTAGATGTTGCGGCCCACAGCAACCTTGCCCCCGGTCGTCGAGATCGACGATCCGAAGCGCAGGTTCGTCACCTGCTCTTGCGTGATATTCGAGAAGTCCCGCCCGAACGCCGTATGGCTCAAGCTGGCGTCGAAGCGGTTGCCCACATAATCGACCTGACCCGAAACGGTCGCCGGACCATCGTCATAGGTGGAGGCCAGCGAATAGCCGAAGGAACCGACGCGGTTCTCGCTGGACTGTTGCGCGCGCACACTGCCGCTGTTGCGGGCCGAGTTATAGCGACCTTCGACACGGCGATCGTAACGCGGCTGCCAGATTAGGGCGAAGGTCGCGCCGAAGCCGCCTGACTGGAAGCCGCCGAAGCTGGCGCCGAAGTCGGAATACTCCAGACCGACCTGCGCACTCCATTCCGGCGCGAACCGGTAGGTGGAGGTCGCGTTGATCGAATAGGAATCGTCGATCAGATCGCTGCGGCTCATCCGATAGGAGGCGCTGACGTTCGCCAGCCAGTCCTGCGAGAACTGGTGCGAATAGCCGCCCGAGAACACCCATGACGTCGGGTTCTGGCCGGTCGGATTGCCGATGGAGGAGAAATCCTCCGACGTGAAGTCGGCGACGACGGTCCAGCTATCGAAGGTCTCGCCCAGATCGACGACGTGGTCGTAACCGAGCGCGAAGGCGTAACCGACGCCGGGGTCGCCGTTGCTGGCGGCGGCGTCCAGGCGAACCCGCGCGCCGTTGCGAAGAATCAACTGGCTCTGACCCGACAAGGTCTGGGCGTCCTGCGACGCCTGGAAGCCGATGCCCACAGCAGGTCGGTTCTCGAACGCCTTGCGCCAGAAGCCGGTGAAGGCCAGTTCGCCTTCGGAATAGTCAGGCGATCCGAAGATGCCGTTGTTGATGGCGCCGATATAGGCGCCGTATTCGTAGTCGCCCGGTTCAAGCTCGATAGCGTCCAGATAGGCGCTGTAGGCGACGGTTTCGGCGCGGCCCGAGTCGTTCTGAATCTCCAACTGGATGTCGTTGGAGCCGGTTTCCAGCGGTAGGTTGGTCAGGTCGTACTGGCCGGGATCGAGGCGAAACTCGCGGACGAAGACGCCGTTTCTCAGCACACGGATCGTCGAGGCTTCCTGAAGCACCAGCTGACGGCCGCCGGCCAGGACGTTGTTGCGAAAGGAGTCGAAGCGTTGACGCTGGCGCGACACGCCGACCCCGCCGAGCTGCGAAAAGCCCTGACGACCACGGATTTCCGGCTCCAGATCGCCGAGATACCAGCGGCGATAGTCTTCGGGCTGATCGAAGACGAACCGGGCGTAGCGACGCTCGACATTGTATTCGCCCGTGAACAGATCCTCGCGGCCCTGAACGTCGGCTTCGAACACCAGGCGCTTGTAGCGGATGGCGCCGTTCAGGAAGACGCTGGGTTTGCTGACATCGCCGGTCGATTCCCGACGCTGGATCGAGACGTTGCTGTTCAGATAGGCGCTGAAGGATTCGGGCGGCAGACCCGGCGTTTCCGGCTTGCCGCCGCGAAACAGCGACTCGACCGTCCGCTTCGTCGGATCGATGCGCAGGACCAGAACGGCCAGTTGCTCAGGGTCGTAGTCCAGCTGAATGCCGGTATCGTTGATTTCTTCGGGTGCAAAGGAGGTGATGCCTTGCAGCCGGGTCGCGAGCTCGGTTTGCGCTTCCGGGGTCAACAGGGGATCGATCAGCGTCTTGAAGCCCGCCGTGTCGACAATGAAGCGGTCGTCACGCGTCAACACGACCGGAAGTTCACCCAGCACGCGGCTGTTGAAGTTCAGCGGCACCGTCATCGGGATGTTGCGATCGTAGGGGTTGATGTCGCGACGCTCGCGCGGCGCGGCAGGCGCAGCCGCAGTCAGCGGCGTTTGCTCGATTGGAGCCGGCGCCTCAGGCGCAGCCCCGGCCACCGTTGGGGCGGGCGCGGGCTTGGCGGGCGCCTGCATGGCTTGAACGCCGGAGGCGGCGGCTTCGCCAGCCGCCAGACTGGCTCGGTTCAGAGCCGCCGTGGCATCCTCTGCCGCCTGTTCATAGGCCGCGCTAGCCGCCCTGATGGCGGCCAACGCCGATGATTCCGGAACGCACGCCAGCCCGCAGGCCAGTGCGAAAACCGAAGCGCCCCCCAGCGCTCTCATCGTCCGAACTTCAACGTAACGGGCTTGGCGGGATCCAGCGCCGTGCCGGTGGGCAGTTTGAAGGTTCTCTTGCCGCCGCCGGGAGCCAGATAGCCGACGCCGACGGTCTTGGAGATTTCACCGCTGTCGTATTCGCGACGGAAGGGCTGGCCGGCGGTGTCGGTGCCTTCCACGATCCAGGTGGCGCCGCTCATCAAAGCATAGCGCTTGCCGGTGTTAGACACGACGATCTCGATGCCGGGTTCCGCAGGCGGCGGAGGTGCCGCCTGACCGTTGGTGAGAGTGGGATCGATCTCGGGCGCCGGCGGGCTGACCAAGGCGGGCGTCACCGAGACGACCTCGACCTTCGGTTCGGCGCCGGGCGGCGCCACGACGATCAGCGCCTTCATTGTGTAGAGAACCTGGACCGACACCGCGCCGCCGCTCTCGGGCGTGGCGGTCGGGTCGGTGGCGACCGGCAGCTGGCGAACCCATAGATAATAGGCGTGGGAGGTCTCGATCTTGGGATCGCCGACCCACTGAACCCGAACAACCTGACGACCATTGACCGGCACCAGCCCTTGGGGCGGGAAGACCAGGAAGTCGTCGTCGGCGTCCGTCTCGGTCACATTGCCGTTGGCGTCTATATCCATGCGCGTGATGCGCGTTTCAAACGGCAAGGCGACGGAACCGACATTGCCGACCTCGATGCGGGCAGCTGATCCGGCGCCGGTCGTCGTCAGTTCGGACACCATCGGCGACACGCGCATGGCCCACGCGGCACCCGCGATCGCCATGATCAGGAGCGCAACAGCAAGCACGCCGATCGTCAGGGCGATAGACCTGCCCCTGCGAACGCTGAACGATGAAGACATTCTGCTACTTTCCCCCGAAAACCGGTCTGACGCCGGCTTGAGATTCCCGTCGCGACCCGTCGCGCCTAGGCTGCTGCAAGCGTTGCGCCAGCTTGAATTAAGTATGGCGTAACAATGGTGACTGAAACGCAAACAGGGGGGACATAGAGACCCCCCTGTCGCCGTTTCTCAAGTCGTTCTGAAGATCAGAAGGCTTGGATATTGACGGACAGCTGGCCTTCATAGGCGCCGGCGAGCAGCGACTTGGACGGAACGGGGATGTTCACGTTCAGGGCCATGGCCGACTTCCAGGCGCCGTGGCTGGCGCTGGTGGAGTTGGCGTTGGCGGCCAGGTTGATGTAGTTGCCGTTGGTCGCGGCGGCCGTGGAGCCGACGGCGCCGGCGGTGTAGGTGCCGGTGACCGAGTAAGGCAGGTTGGCCTGGAAGACGTTGGAGTCGTAACCGGCGCCCGAGTTGTTCACCAGGCCGCGGATGTCGTTCTTGGACACGGTGACGGTGTTGGACGTGTTGCAGCCGGCCAGGTTGGTGTCGATGGTGACGTTGGCCGGAGCGGTCATGTCAAAGGCGTTGGCCGGGCCGGTGTCGTCCGAGGCGTAGATGCCGATGGTGCCGAAGTCGATCGTGGTCGAGGCGTTGCCGGTGTAATAGGCGCAGTCCGTCGACACCGCGCCCTTCAGGGTGAAGGTCGCGCCGTCATTGTTCGACGCCGTGCCGTTGTTCGCCGCCGAGCTGCCGTTGATCAGGACCATCGACACGTTCTGGTTGGAGTTCGTGTGGATGCCTGCGGCTTGCAAACCAGCCAGATAGGGTGCGGCCAGCGGTTCGGACGTCTCATTGATCGTGGCGTTCGGGATCAGGTAGACGTTGCCCGTACCAGGGATGTTGATCGTGGGGCCAGCGGTAACGCCAGCCGTAGCCGAGGCGTGATACACCGTTCCCGCAATCGCGGGGGCTGCGACCATGGCCAGCGCAGCGGCGCCAGCCAGAAGAGCTTGCATTTTCATGTTGCTGCTTCCTTCAGGAGGGTAGGCGTCGGCAACAGCCGACGCCCTTTGGTCTCAAGTCGTTCTGAAGATCAGAAGGCTTGGATGTTGACGGACAGCTGGCCTTCATAGGCGCCGGCGAGCAGCGACTTGGACGGAACGGGGATGTTCACGTTCAGGGCCATGGCCGACTTCCAGGCGCCATGGCTGGCGCTGGTGGAGTTGGCGTTGGCGGCCAGGTTGATGTAGTTGCCGTTGGTCGCGGCGGCCGTGGAGCCGACGGCGCCGGCGGTGTAGGTGCCGGTGACCGAGTAAGGCAGGTTGGCCTGGAAGACGTTGGAGTCGTAACCGGCGCCCGAGTTGTTCACCAGGCCGCGGATGTCGTTCTTGGACACGGTGACGGTGTTGGACGTGTTGCAGCCGGCCAGGTTGGTGTCGATGGTGACGTTGGCCGGAGCGGTCATGTCAAAGGCGTTGGCCGGGCCGGTGTCGTCCGAGGCGTAGATGCCGATGGTGCCGAAGTCGATCGTGGTCGAGGCGTTGCCGGTGTAATAGGCGCAGTCCGTCGACACCGCGCCCTTCAGGGTGAAGGTCGCGCCGTCATTGTTCGACGCCGTGCCGTTGTTGTTGGCCGAGCTGCCCGAGATGGTGATCAGCGACACATTGCTGTTGACGCCAGGGTTCAGCGCATCGGCGATACCCACGATGGTCGTGTTGTTGCTGGTGCCCGTGAAGGAAACACCAGGAATGGTGCCGAACGGCGTCGGGATCGGGGGCGTAATCTGAACGGTGCCCGTCACCGAGCCCTGGTAGACGGTGCCGGCCATTGCAGGGGCGGCGATCATGGCGAGCGCAGCGGCGCCGGCCATCAGGGAAGCGAACTTCTTCATTTCAGTCTCTCCAAGCGAATGATTTCGCGAAAAATGGTCGATCGAGGTGGCAGCCCCTCCCCGTCCGAGCTCGTCCACTTAATCTTCTGTTAACAACCCGTCAACAGTAAAGAACGCTGTTAGCTACAACTATGTGCGTATTCGCGCGCCAGGCGAAATGTCCGTTTTGCTCATATCAAGCAAAAGTTCGCCGTGCTTATTCTTTTATCGAATACGACAACTTGTCCGTACAGAGTATTAATCCTCGACGCTGCGATCACACTCGCGGCGTTACCGTCACCGTCAAGGTTTCAGTATACTGACCGGCCAGAAGACCTGCGCCTGTCGGTTGACGCGTGCGGAACTCGATCTTGCCGCCGCCGGCCGCGATGCCGTTGCCGCTGCTCAGCATCCCGACATGGTCGGCGCTGCTGAAGCTGGCCTGTACCGTACGGGGCTCAGGCCGAAGCGTCGGAACGGTCAAGGTGACGTCATAAGGCAGGACGCCCGCGAACGGCCCTTCGCCCTGCGGTTTGGTGACGTGAGCCAGACCACCCCGCGCCGAGGTCACGCCCAAATCAAACGGCACATTGCAGTTCAGGCCGAAAAGCGCAGTGGCGCGTTCGCCGCCCGTCAACTCACCGAAATCGATGTCTCCACCGCCCTGTATTTCACAGCGCGGCACAATCTGACCGACGACATTGACGTTCAGCGTCTTGCCCACGTCGAGAGTGTCGACGACAGGCTTGGCCAGAGCCGGCGATGAAACGACGGACATCATCAGCACAACAGCACCGCTCAGACGGCGGACCGACGAACGCAATGACCTTGATGAACTCTGCATCGCCCCAACCCCATTTCCGTCCCTAGGACGGCCCGTCACCCCGACGGTTCGCCCCACCCCTCCAAAAGCCGTGCCATCCCGAATCGACACATTCGGCGGGTCAGGCAGGCTTAGGTTAACAAAAGGTTAACGACGGCCGCTCTACTCCTAAGAGCGGCGTTACGCAACGGATTGCGAGAGGCCAGTGGCGAGATGGCGCGGACACTGGTTCCAGGGCTGCGAGAAGGTATAACCTTGACCCTAGGTCGAGGGCTCTGATGGTTGATGACGGCTTTGGCTTGAAGACGGAACTTGACGTTGACCTGTCAGCGGATTGCCGACGCCGACAATCCTGGAGGTTCAAAATGAAACGCTTTCCGACAGGCTAGCTCTCTGACTACGCGCCGAACCTGAAAGACTGCGCCTCGGTTAGAATGCGAGTTTTCTACCGCGCCAGTGCGCGATCGAAGCATAGGCTCCGGCCACTCCAGTTCCGGCTAGCGCCCCTTTCGGCCAAACACTGTGCAGAGGTTCGGCTGCCGCCTCGGCCTGCAGCTCAGAGTTGGCCAAGTCACTTCGATTGGGTGCGAACTTCGCAGAACCAAGCCGTCTGCAAATGCTACGAAGCAGTCCGCGAACCAGGGCCGTCCCACGAAGTGCGCTCTTGGAAGCACATACAGTTGGGGATGGCGCAGATCGCAACTTGCCACGTCCCCACGCTAGCGATCTTGGGCGTACTAGATCGCCAATCCAGCTCCTCAGCCTAAGATCGGGAACCTGTAGGTCTAGAGCTCTCGGCCTCATAGAGCAGGAACGGAAGGCCAGACGATGCTGAACTTTTACAGCTGCGCCTTTATTAAGCTGGCTATGATGGGATCAGGTGTTTGAGACGCCTGAGCGACGCAACTTCTCACAGGGAAAGCGGGCGTTGGAAGATGGCTGGACGAGGACCCTCTCCTCCAGGTTGATTTTCGACAGGCGTTGCACGTAGCAACCCCTAACGGGGCAGCTTTGGCTTGACGGCGCGGAGGTTTTGGGGCCTTGGCACGACATCATCTATGCTCGCAGGCCGAAATGAACGACGCAGTTGACCCCGTAGACATCGCCATCGGCGGACGCATCCGCACCCGTCGTGAGGAACTGCGCATCACTCAGGCGCAGTTGGCGGCGGGCGCGGGCGTCACCTTCCAGCAGATCCAGAAGTATGAGCGCGGCGTTAACCGCGTCTCGGCCGCCCGCCTTCTGCAGATCGCCTCCGTGCTGAAATCGACCGGCGCGGCGCTGCTGGGCGAACTGGAAACGGCCGAGGGCGATGAGCTGGCCCTGGCCGCGCCCGGCGTCGCCGAACTGCTGGCGGCCTTCCGCGGCATCAAGGACGCCGCTCAACGCGACGCCCTTCTGACCGTGGCCAAGGGCCTGCGCGGCTGATCAGGCCCGGTTGCTGGCGCTTTTCAGCAACTGCTCAACCTCATCGCGATGGTCGGCTCCGTCGAGAGCCGCGCCCGCCAACCACGACTGGATGGCGTCCAGTGCGCGCATGTCGCGACCGTCCGAGCGGCCGGCGTCGGACAGGCTCTGGCGAATGATCTCGATCATGCAGACGGCTTCGACGGCCGAGGTCGGGGCATGATCGAGAAGCGTGGCCTCTGCCGCCTCCATTGGCGCCAGATCCAGCTCGACCAACAGGTTCTCGCCGCTGGCGGACAGCGACGGCGATCCGACCTGTTTGGCTAGATTGGCCGTCTCCAGCCAGGAGCGGAAAAGCGGCAGGAAAGCCTGCGGAGCTTGGGTGTGCATTACAATGTGACCTTGTCTGGCGCGCCTGGCGCGCCGCGATATTGGGGGTTGGCGTAAGGGGCTGCGCGGGCTTCCCAGACGCCGAAAAGGGCGAGGACCATGATCCCGACCCAGACCGTCATTCGCGCGGTCACGATCGACCAGGTGAGGGCGGCGGGGCCGATCATGGAGGAGATGTGGGTGGTGAAGGCCAAGAGTTGAGCGCCGGCTGCGAGCAGCAGCCACCAACGATCATAGCGAAGGCTGAGACGCACCAGCAGAACCAGCAGACCCAGCGAGATCATCGCGACGGCCCATCGGAACTGGCCCAAAACGATGTGATCGACCCAACCGGACAGAATCTGGGTCAGGAACAGCCCGACGCCCGCCTGACGTTCAGGCCATCTGCCCTTCCAAAGCAGAAGCCCAATCGCGGCGACCGTCAGACCCGTACCGAAGATCCAGAGCGGCGAGTGCATTCACCCCGACCTGTTCAGGCGGCCAGTTTGACGACATCAAGATGCGCCGACGGCTTGGGATCGGTCTTCGATTCCCCCATGCCGTCCATGCGCCAGCCGATGCCGTGATCGTCCGCGACGGCCGCCAGACCAGCATGGCCCGCCACAACGCTGGCGCGCACCGTCGCCAGTTGGCCTAGGCCCGCGACGATGTTCTCCAGCGCCGACTGACCGACCTCGGCTGCAAGGCGGGTTTCGACCCGCCCTTCCAGCGAGGTCTGGATGAGGCGGCAGACCTCGATCATGGCCTTGTCGATCGCGTGTTCGGCCGTCTGAACCTGGCGGGCGACGCGGACCCCCACCTGCATGTGTCTCATGATTTCGATCCTTCGAAAGGTTGCTCGCGTCAGCGGGCCCATTCGGGAGCGATCCGGTCGAACAGGGAGGGAACCACCATGCCTGCCGTTACGATCCCGATGGCGAGCAGCAAAGCGACGACGGCGCCGGCGATGATGACGCCTAGTCGCGCCAGCACGCCACGGGGCGGCGCCGGCAGGATCCAGGCGGTCGTCTTGGCGAAAACCGCGTCGCCCGTCTGTCCGGCCGACTTGGGATCATTGAGCGGATCAAGCACGGCGGTGGGAATGAGTATCGACGCCTCTGAGTAGCCAATACTCAGTCGACGCGCCGCCAGTTTACGGTCTGAAACACC
This sequence comes from Brevundimonas vesicularis, assembly GCF_027105095.1. NCBI lineage: Bacteria > Pseudomonadati > Pseudomonadota > Alphaproteobacteria > Caulobacterales > Caulobacteraceae > Brevundimonas > Brevundimonas vesicularis. The sequence goes on from NZ_CP114278.1 coordinate 3,112,169, forward strand.
CAGCTTGGCATAGGCGCGATGCAGATGATTGCCGACAGTGCGCGGCGAGATACGCAGGCGCGCAGCGATTTCCTTGTCCTCAAGACCTTGGCCAGCCAGGCGGACACATTCGCTTTCTCTCGTCGTCAGGCGTTCAGGCATGGCCACTCCCCAAGCCCTGTTTACCCTAAAAACGAGGGGAGTCAGCCGATATGCTTACGCCGCAAAGCAGTTTGTGGCGGCGGGGCGCTGCGTTAGATCACTTGAACATATAAGCATATCTTTATATGTCTGTCGGCCTGACACTGACAGGAGCCTCTCTTGGCCGCTCGTTCTTCCTTCCTCTTCACCTCGGAAAGCGTTTCCGAAGGCCACCCCGACAAGGTCGCGGACCGCATCTCCGACACGGTCGTGGACGCCTTCCTGGCCAAGGATCCTGAGGCGCGCGTGGCGTGCGAAACCTTGGTGACGACCCAGCGCATCGTGCTGGCCGGCGAGGTTCGCGCCACCCAGCCGGGCAACACCAAGGAAGAGAACGAAGCCTTCACCCAGAGCATCATCGACAGTCTGGAGCCGCTGGTCCGCGCCGCGGTCAAGGACATCGGCTATGAGCAGGACGGCTTCCATTGGGAGACGGCTGACTACTCCTGCTTCCTGCACGCCCAATCGGCCGATATCGCCGTGGGCGTCGACTCGACCAATGAGAAGGACGAGGGCGCGGGCGACCAAGGCATCATGTTCGGCTATGCGTCGAACGAGACGCCCGAGCTGATGCCGGCGACCCTGCAATACAGCCACAACATCCTGAAGCGCCTGGCCGAGGTCCGCCACGCCGGCGGCTCGCAGCTTGAGCCCGACGCCAAGAGCCAGGTCACGATTGAGTACCAGGACGGCAAGCCGGTGCGCGCCACCTCTATCGTCCTGTCGACCCAGCACGCCAAAGGGCTGAGCTCCGAGCAGGTCGCCGAGATCGTCAAACCCTATATCCTCGAAGTGCTGCCGGAAGGCTTCACCGACGAGAACACCGTCTGGCACATCAACCCGACCGGGATTTTCGAGATCGGCGGGCCTGACGGCGACGCCGGCCTGACCGGCCGCAAGATCATCGTCGACACCTACGGCGGCGCGGCGCCTCACGGCGGCGGCGCCTTCTCGGGCAAGGATCCGACCAAGGTGGACCGTTCGGCGGCCTATGCCTGCCGCTACTTGGCCAAGAACGTCGTCGCCGCCGGTCTGGCCGACCGCTGCACGATCCAGATTTCCTACGCCATCGGCGTGGCCAAGCCCCAATCGATCCATGTCGATCTGCACGGCACCGGCAAGATTTCCGAAGCCGTTCTGGAAGACAAGGTTCTGGACCTGATCGGCGGCGCCACGCCGCGTGCGATCCGCCAGCATCTGGGCCTGAACAAGCCCATCTACGCCCGCACCACCGCCTATGGTCACTTCGGCCGCGAGCCGGACGCGGACGGCGGTTTCAGCTGGGAAAAGACCGATCTGGTCGATCAGCTCAAGGCGCTGGCCTAAAGGCTTTTCAGGCGGCCTGGTCGATGATCAGGCCGCGGACGCCTGCCAGATTGGCGTCGGTCAGGTCGGTCTGACGGGTCTGGGCGCCGTGCAGCGTCGCCCGCCCCAGATCGGCGCCCGCCAGCACCGCGCGTCTCAGGTCGGCCCCGGAAAGGTCTGCACCGCGCAGTATGGCGCCGGTGAGGTCGGCCGGCATCAACCGGTCGGCGGCGATCAGAAGCGGCCCCAGTTGCGCCTCGCGCATGTCTGCTCCGTTCAGTCGCGCGCCTCGCAGGCGCGCGCCACGCAGGTCGGCGCGGCGGAGTTTGGCCGAGCGCAGGTCGGCGTTGTCGAGCTGGGCGCCCTGCAACTGCACCCCCTCCATATCCAGGCCGTAGAAGACCGCGCCCTTGGCCGACAGGGCGGTCAGGTTCAGGCCCGTGATCGACTTCAGCGGACGCAGGTCGACGCCGTTGAAGACCGAAGGCTGCCCCTCGGCTCCACCAGTCTCGCACCAGCGCGCATGTTCGCGCAGCATCTCGGCGGCGGGCATTTTTTCCACGGACTCGCAGGACGACTTGTTGTCGGTCAGGGCGCCCTGCATGTCGGCGCCGTCGGCGCGCCACATGGTCGTCTTGCAGCCCACTAGAATGGCGTCGCGCAGGTCCGCGCCCGACAGGTCCGCCCCTGACAGATCCGCGCCGGCGAGGTCGGCCCCGCGGAAATCCGCCTGTTTCAGATTGGCCCGCACCAGCTTGCAGTCCTTCATCACCGCGCCGGAGAAGTCGGCCTTCACGGCGATGACGCCGGCCATCTTGGAGCGTTGAAGATTGGCGCCGGCCAGGCAGGCGCCGCTGGCCTCGGTCTCCTCGCGATGGCGGGGTTCGATGACCTTGAAGCCCAGTCTGGCGTCGGCGGCGGCGATGGTGCCCTCGCGCAGATCGGCCTCGAACAGATCGGCGCCCGACAGGTCCGCCCCGCGCAGACAGGCGCCGCGCAGATCGGAACGGCGCAGGCTGGCCTCGGCCAGGATCGCATCCTGCATGTCCGCGCCGAAGAAGTTGGCGTTGTCCAGCTTGGCCCCGGTCAGATCGCAGCCTTCCAGACAGGCGGCGGCGAAATCGGCGTCGGCCAGATTGCGGCCCTTCAGGCTAAGACCCGACAGGTCCATCCAGGCGAAGACGGCGCGGGCGCCGCCGGGTCGGGCCTGGAACAGCCGATCATGCCGGGCGCAGATGACGTCAAGCTCCGCCTGCGTCAGGCGCTTTCTAACGAGGGGTTCAGCGGCGAGGGCCATCAGGGCACATTACGCGCCCTGACTTAAGAAACCTTTGAACGGCGAAGCCGCCTCAGACGGTCAGCAGCCCCTGGGCCTGAAGGGCCTCGGCCAGCTCGCCCGGCCCGGTCCACAGGCGCGTATAACCGGCTTCGCCCAGTCGCTTCAGCTCGGTGACCAGATCGGCCTTGGGCGAGGCGACGAACCGGCCATCGAAGCCGGCGCCGTCCTCGCTGATGCGCACCATCGGGCGGCCGGTTTCCAGCCGATGCAGGAAGCCTTCGCACAGGGCCGCGCCCTCTTCGCACATCAGGCCCGTTTCCACGGTCAGCCCTTGCGCACGCAGCCGCTCGGTGCCGCGCCCGGCCGCAAACGGCGACGGGTCCATACAGGCGATTACGACCCTCGCCACGCCCGCCTCCGTCAGGAAGTGGGCGCAGGACTTGCGGCCCGACGACCGGGCGCCGCACGGCTCCAGCGTGACGTAGACGGTCGAACCGACGACGTCCGCGCCGGCGGCGGGCACGGCCTGCTCCTCGGCATGGGGACGACCGCCCGGCGCGGTGGCGGCCTGGGCGATGACCCGGCCGTCCTTGACGATGACGCAGCCGACCGCCGGGTTGGGCCAGGTCTCGCCCATGCGGCCGGTCGCCAGGGCGATCGCCTGGGCCATGAAGGCCTGGTCGGCTTCGCTCCAGCTCATGATGCGGTCGGCAATGTCTCGGCGCGAGCGGCGTCGAGGTAGCGGGCGGCGGTGGGCTTCAGATCCGCGTCCAGATCGATCTCCAGCGGATTTCCCGTGGGGATTTCGACGCCGACGATCCGATCGTCCGGCACGCCGAACAGCAGTTTGACAATGGCGCGCAGGGAGTTTCCGTGGGCGGCGATCAGCACGTCCTCGCCCGCCTTCAGGCGCGGCGCGATCTCGGCGTCCCAATAGGGCTTCACCCGGTCCAGGGTGGTTTTCAGGCTTTCGGTGTCGGGAATGGCCTTGCCGGCGTAGCGCGGGTCGGCGTTGAAATCGAACTCGCCGCCGGGGGCCAGCGGGGGCGGGGGCACATCATAGCTGCGCCGCCAGATCTTGACTTGGTCTTCGCCGTGTTTCTGGGCCGTCTCGGCCTTGTTCAGACCCGTCAGACCGCCGTAGTGGCGCTCGTTCAGCCGCCAGTCCTCGATCACCGGCACATCGGTCAGGCCCGCCGACTGCAACGCCAGGGCGCCGGTGCGCTGGGCGCGCGTCAGGACCGAGGTGAACATCACCGCCGGCTTGAACCCGGCCTCGGCGATCAGTTCGCCGCCGCGACGCGCCTGGGCCTCGCCCTCCGCCGTCAGATCGACGTCGACCCAGCCGGTGAAGCGGTTTTCGAGGTTCCACTGGCTCTGGCCGTGGCGGAGCAGGATCAGGCGCGGCATTCGGTCGGTCCTTCGGAATAGGGCCTTTCGGGGTAGGACGCCCTCCGAAGTCGGTCAAGGCTCGCGGGCCGCGCCATCGCTTGTCGCGCCGCGCAGGTCGGGGTAACGGTCGGATCGATGTCCGACCGTATTTTCTTTCCCCTGGCGCTCGCCGCCGCCGTCGTGATGATCGCCCTGGCGACCGTCTGGCCCTGATCCTTAGAAGAGAATCTTGCGCAGATTGATGCGGAAGACGCGCCCCTGCGGGTCCAGGTAGTCGCGCTGATAGTTGACCGGCGTCACGCCGTCGCTGCTGGTCACCGAGACGCGGTCGTCAAAGATGTTCTGAACGCCGAAGCCGATCCGCGTGCCCTTCAGGAACGGGAAGCGCTCGACCCATGAGGTGCGTTGGGTCAGGTCGGCGAAGGCGAACAGATTGACGGTGGTCCGGCCCGAGAAGTCCAGATCGGGCGAACCCAGCGCGTCGCCATTGACCGTCGTGCCCGAGCGCCAGTTGGCGTTGACGAAGGCGCCCACGCCGTTTCGGGACAGGCCGGTCTGAAGCTGGACTTCGTGGCGCGACTGACCGCCCGAGCCGGAGATGGAATCGCCGTCCAGCAGATCCAGGGGCGCCAGACCGTCGCGAATGGTGACCTCGTCCTGGACACGCCAAGTGTGGGTCAGCGACAGGTTGAAGATGCCTTGGCCGGGCTGCATTCCCGATCCCCGCCCGCCGCGCATCCGCCCGCCGCCGCCGGGGCCGCCGGGACCGCCCGGACCTCCCATCATCATCATGCCGCCGCCACCAGGACCGCCACGTCCGCCCGGACCACGGCCGCCCGCCGCCGCCGGGTTCGGCTTGCCGAACGGGCGCGATAAGTTGAAACCCCACTGGACGTCCTGCTGCTCACGCTTGAAGAAGTTCAGCGGACGGGCGTCGATGGACACCAGATCGCCGTCCGCATCGCGAACGAACCGATCCGGCAGGGCCGCTTCCAGATCGGGCGTAATGGCCGGGAAGCTGGAGATTTCGTTGTCCGCCTCGGTGCGGGTGTAGGCCAGGTTCAGGCGGAAATCCTTGTCCGACACCGGCTGCCAGTTCATGCCCAGCTTCAGGATGCGCCGATCCTCGGCCTGCAGATTGGGATCGCCGCCGGTGATGCGGTTGATCTCGACGGTCTGACCGGTGCGGAAGTCGAAGACCGGCGTATTCGGCGTCGATACCGTCGGGTCGTTCAGCTGCTGGACCGTCGGCGCCTTGCCCTCGTCGGAATAGTTTGCCGAAAACGACAGCCGCTCGACCGGCGACCAGTTCAGCCCCGCCCCGACCGAGGACACGCCGCCGAAGTCGGACAGTTCTTGGTAGGCCAGGTTCAGATTGGCCGACAGGTCGCCGATCTTGGGCAGGACGCCGCGCTCGACGTTGGAGATCGGCAGGTCGAAGTTGGCCTGGACGCTGCCCGAGTTGCGCGACTGCGACCGATCCACGGCCACACCCGAACGCAGGCTTTCGGAATCCAGCGACTGATAACCGGCCCCGACCTTGAAGGTCGAGGTGATGTCGCCGGCCGGCAGCTCATAGGGACGCCCGTTCAACACCAGTTCCGCCGTCGCCGTCTGGGCCACCGAGTTGGCCGTGTCACGCGGTCTCACAACGGCCCGGTCGGTCAGGTCGCCGAACGGATTGACGGTCAGATCGCCCTCGATCAGATCCTGCAGCGCATCCCCATCGACGCCGCGTCCCGTCGTGGTGTCCGTTTCGACGCGGCTGTATTCCCCCGTCGCCGTCCAGCGCCAGTCGCCGACATAGCCGTCGAACACCGTGCCCAGTTCGGCGGTGCGGGTGTCGGTCTTGCGCGTCAGGGCGCCGGGCAGGTCCAGATAGCTGAACAGATTGACGTCCTGGCCGGTCGGCGAAAACGGATTGGTCCCCGGCACGGTCAGCTGAACATTAGGCAGGCCCTGATAGCTGAAGCTGTTTGAGTCCTCCACGCTGCCGCTCAGCGTCATGCCGACCTTGTCGTTCAGGTCGTGCTTGTAGGTCCCCGACACCGAAAGCTCGTCCGTCTTGGGCAGCAGGGTGCGATAGGCGTTGGCCAGTTCGCTGTCGCCGCCCGCCGTCGTGCTGCGATCGATGTCGCGCTCGGTCTCGAACAGGGTGTTGGAGGTCGTGCCGTTGATATCGACAGACCAGCGGTCCGAGCCGGCGATGCGCAGGACGTTGTTCTCGCTGGCGGTGGTCGTGCGACCGCCCTGCTCAGGCCGGCTGACGTTGACCGAGGCGGTCAGGGACTTGAAGTCCGCCTTCAGCACGATGTTCACCACCCGCTGATTGGCGCTGTAGCCATAGGACAGCGCGGTCTCTTCCGGCAGGACGTCGAACCGTTCGATGGCCTCGGGCGGAATGCCGCGGATCTCTCGGAAGCCCGAGATGCGCCGGCCGTTGACCAGGAAGACTGGAGACCCGCCGCGCGCGCTGCGGGTCTGGGCCTCCAGCAGGGTGATCAGTTCGCCGATGTTGGTCGCACCGAACGCCTGGATTTGCTCCGCGTCATACGACACGATCGGTTCCTGCCCGCCCAGAGCCACCCCGCGCCGCGCCGCCGTCACCTCCACGTCCGGCAGAACCACCGTCGGCTCTTCCTGCTGGACCTGCGCCTGGGCTTCTACGGGTCGAGCCTCTGTGGTTTGGGCCTCAACAGGCTGGACGACACCGGCGGCGGGGGCCACCGCAAGCAGGATAAGCGCGGTCTGGGTCATAAAACGACGATCCGGGAGATGGTTTCAGCCCTTGTCAGGACGGGACAAACATGGCCGTAAAACGACACAATTCATGAACAAAGTGAAAGCGTTGCGCACTTTCGACACAACGCAAAAACCTGCGACGGAAAGTCCGCTAAAGCGCGTTAAAGCCTGTTGGGTTACGTTCTGAAGGCGGTGCGTAAGGCGCGCTCAAGGCTGGCGTCTTCGCCCAACCTCGGAGTCCAGCGATGAAGACTCCGCGTTGACCGCCTCCGGGCTTTCGGCTATAGGCCCGCCCTCTTGAGATTTCCGCGCCGTGGACGTGTGCTCCGCGGCGTTTTCCGTTCGAAGGTTTGACATGGCCAACAACCCCGGCGCCCGCAAGGCGATCCGCAAGATCGAAGCGCGTACCGAAGTGAACAAGGCGCGCCGTTCGCGCGTCCGCACCTATCTGCGCAAGTTCCAGGAAGCTCTGGCCGGCGGCGACGCCGCCGTCGCCAAGACCGCCTTCATCGAGGCTCAGTCCGAGCTGATGCGCGCCGTGTCCAAGGGCGTCGTCCACAAGAACACCGGCTCGCGCAAGGTCTCGCGCCTGGCCGCCCAGCTGAAGAAGCTGTCGGCCGCCTGAGCCAAATTTAATCCAACAGCGGACGGAGCAGCTGTCGCTGTTTCGTTGTGGGATTATCAAGCAAGATCAACGGCGAAGGCGCGCAAGCTCCTTCGCCGTTTTGCGTTGCGGCGCTAACTGTCAAAATCAAAAACACAGATCGTCGAGCCATGATCCGGCCGAAATTCCAAGCGGCGTCAGGGTTTGACGGAGTCAAACAATTTAACTGCGAATCGACCAACGAATCAGCGTTGACCCACCCGGCTCGCGGCGTAAGTTTTGGCCTCTAACGCACTTCCATCCCAGCACGGATGAAGACGGCGCGGAGCTTAGGTTTCGCGTTGGCGGGAGATGTCTGTTCAGAGGTTAGACCCCGTCCGAAAAGCCTCGCTTTTCGGCGCAGGAGAAGTCGTCCCTGAACCATCGCCCTGAAGCGCGGAAGGTCGGAATGGTTCTTCTAAGGTGGGCGGGCAAAGATGGTTGGGGGCGCAGCGGCG